>DASRNG010000158.1:0-3506 GCA_035647555.1 Oscillospiraceae bacterium
CAAGCTCACCCTTTAATTATATTTATCTATCATTGGACCTGAAACATATTCACAAAACGCATAACATCTGTATTTTGATATTGATACACCGTTTTCCTTTTGGCAGGTGTAGATAATAAGAAATTCGTTTTCTTTGTCATCTTCCCTTTCAACATAAGACATATAAGCCGATGTATCGTCACGGTGGGCAATTTTTTTCTCGACTATGCGATATACATAGCTGCCATAGTTTGTCTCAATATTTACGAGCGCGCCTATGTTTCCGCTACTTTGCAAATCCCTAAAGAAAGTATTGTTATGGGCAGAAACCATAACGGTTTTGCCGTATCCCGGAATACCGCCATAAAGCGAAACGCAAGCCCCTTTATTGAGCAGAGTGACACTGTCGCCGAATATAAGCGGAGCATTAATTTTTGTACCTTCAACAGAAATAGTACCAAAATGGTCCCCCCATGTGGGGTATTCAATTTCAGATGCCTTAATGTCTCCTCCTGTACGCCCCGTATTGCCTGAAAAGATGCTGCTTATATCATCTGAATCTGTTTGCACAGAAGATGTGTTACCGGTAAAAGCAAGGCGATACATACTTAAAAACGGACGAGCTACGGGTAAAAAGGCGACATAAATAAGAAGGTAGCCACATAATAAAAAGATTCCCGGAAGAATCAGGAAACTCTTTCGGCAATCTTTTATGTTTTTGTTATTTGTTATTGCGTTACGCGACATTGTCTTCTTTGCGGAATTTCTTAACGCTAACAGCACCGGCAGCTGTGAGAACGGCAATTGCCGAGAATGCTGCTATCGCAATATTGTTGGCGCCTGTTTGTACGATGATTGCAGGTTTAAGCTCTGCAACAGTTTTTCCGTCAGCATCTTTAATGATAAGAAGACCTTTAGCTCTGTCTGCTGTAACTGTGTATCCGATTACTGCAAGTGCTTTTTCAGCGTAGCCGAGTAAAACATCTTGAGCAGCTCTGTTCTTTTTAAGGTCGTTCATAGTGACGAGCTTCTCTTTAAGGACATAAGCATATGCCTCATCAAGAATTGAAATAATTTCATCATACTGAGCCTCAGTAATATCAATTGTATTACATACATTTTCAGCAGCGTTGATGTAAGCTTTCGGTACAGTTATAGTACCCTTATCGGTCTTGTACTTTGTTTGGACATAGTTTATAAGTTTTTGCTCATAGGAGTTTATGCCTGCCGCAAAGGTTGGAACGGCAAGGGCAAAGAGGAGTACGAAAACGAGTAAAATGCTAATAGATTTTTTCATTAAAATCTCTCCTTAATAATAACGACTTTTTTATTTGGTTATAATACTGTAATATGATATTACCATACCGGTATTACTTTGTCAATATCAAAATTAAGATTTTTTGTAAGAACCGTAAATGTCAGAAAATTAGTGTATATTCTTTGATAAAAGTATTTTATCATTATCCGTAAATGACGCAATTAAGCCGTTATTATTAACGGTTGAATATGTTGGTATCTTTTTATACATCGTCAAATTCCATTTGACATTAGGATAAACTTTTCCGATATGGTTAGTTACAATAGCAATATTAGGGTCTGTTTCTTTTAAAAACCGCATAGAACTTGAGCCATAATAGCCGTGATGACCTATTTTAAGAAGGTCTATAAAGCCAATTTCAGGACCTATTACCTTTTCAATGCCAGATGTTCTTGTTATATCAGCAGCAAGAAATGCTGACTTTTGCCCTTTCTCAAGCTTTACTCCAATACTTGCAGCATTTTCACCTTTGCCGCGAAGATTTTCTGGTGTAACAGTATTATAAAAAGTGATTGTAAAGTCACCAAAAGAGAAAGGTTCTTGTGGCAAGTCTTGAATAAGTGGAATGTGTTTCTCCTCAAGTGCTTTGCAAATATCTTTATACGTTTTATCATTATCCCAAAAACCGCTTTCGTACTCTTTTGCAACATCATAATCATAGCTTTTAAAGTATGCAGTGTTAATTTTAATTTCGGGGTCACGAATTAAGTCAGGAAAGCTGCCAATATGGTCATAATGACAGTGCGTGCCAAGTATAAACTCAAGATGAATTATACCATCACTATCGGCTGCTGCTTTTTTAAGATAGTCTTTAACAACTTTTGTAAAGCCCGTATACTCAACTTTTCTGCGTGGGTTGTAATCGCCCTCGCCCGAATCTATGAGTGCAAACTTGCCGTTACTTTCAATTAAAATAGCATCAGAACAGCCAGTGTTAAGAAAATGTATACGGTCGTCAACATTTTGAAAATCGAAAAGTTCGTCAATAATAATGTGCTTTGTTTCTAAATAGTTTGCATAAACTACAGAAATAATATCAAGTACGAAAATTAAAATCATTAAAGGAACAATAATCCATGTAGCTACTTTTTTTGCCATATGAGCACCCCACTATAAACTGCCGAGATTAAAAATGCAAATAGAATGCAAACAGCGGCATTAAAAACTAAAATTAATCCAAAAGTTAAAACAGCAAGTAGCCATGAGATAAAGCCGTGCCTGAAAGCTGCGGCAATTCCTTTCCACTTTACGCTTTGCCATGCAGCTACAATTGGAACTACAGCCATAGAGTGCAGGGGTATTCGAATGAAAACAGACTTTAGTAAAAATGTTAAAGCAATCATAAAAAGAGCGTAAAGCAAAGCAAAATAAAAGTTAAGATTTTCTGGCTTGTATGAAGTAGAATGAAGTTTTGGTGCGCCGTAAAAAATGCCGCTGTCTTTATCTTTATAAATTTGAAGTAGAAGTGCAAAGGCAAGCCCGCCTAAAAAGGAGTAAAAAAGCCCTAATGCGGACAAAGGCGAAAAAAGCGGCAGCCCATAATATATATTTATAGGCTCGTTTATATAAGTTGTAGCAATGTTAGGATTTAAGAAAAGATTTAAGATATACGGAGCTGCTAAAGCCACAGCAGGCGCAGGAATGAAAGACTTTAATTTTTTAAATGCACGAGGGTAAGTAATCATTATAACGAGAGTTATAGTGCCATAAAGCACACCACGCCAATTAGCATGAAACCCAAGATACCTATATGAGCGCATAATCTCATAAACTGTAGTGCCTGTCGCGCCAATGCCGAAATAATCTGTAGTAAAAAGAGCAGTGGCACAAAAAGCAAGCGCAAGAGTTATAGAAGCTGATATATGAGTGTTTATATACTTACTAATGGGCAGTTTGAGCAAAATAAAAAAAGCCATAGCGCCTATTAAAAAGGAAACAATGCCAGAAAAGACCCCAAACTGTGCAAAGACATATAAAATTGGCAGAAAAGCAAAAACCTGAGAAGTTATAATCGCAGTTTTAAGAAGCAGACTTAAAAAAGTAAGGGCAATAAAGATGAAAGCGATGACTCTAATATCAAGAGTAAAGCAAAAGCTCATATAAAGTGCAAATGGTAAAGAGTATAAAACTGCTGCTATAGCATAAGAGCTTTGCCCCGAAATGGATTTTCTCACAAATGTACGTCCCTTCTTTTTTAATTATAATACTA
>DASRNG010000159.1:0-3601 GCA_035647555.1 Oscillospiraceae bacterium
TGGCTGTAAAATATCGGTTGCATACGAGCTCATACCTTGACACATAAACTGGAAGTCTAGGGCGAACTGGCTAATAATGGTCGATAAATATTCGCTAAATATAGGGGCGAATGTTGTTGTAAAGCCGTTGACTATTGACGGGATAAAATTCCCCAAAGCATATGACACAAAGGGTTTAAATGTACCGTTCCACGTTTTTTTAATAGTTTTGGTTACACTTTTAAAAGCGTTGGCTACTGGTTTTTTTAGCCCTCCAAATGCATCTGCTATACTCTCTACGCTAGGTGCAAAAAGCTTTTTAAAGCTTGATGTGGCTGATTTGATAACTTTTTTAACAGTTTCAAACGCACTCTCAAATTTAGATGTATTAATCGATGGCATTTCCAACTCACTAAACTCTGGCATGGCTATACCATCAAATGCGGTAGGGTTGCCAGTACTTCCGACGCCCCCTAATTCTGCCCCACCGTCTGCTTTGGTGGGTGATAATACGTTAAGTTCGTCAAATCCCATTAGATTTTTACGGATTTCTTTTGCTGATTTAGCTGTCTTTTTAGCATCATCAGACATATCGCTAAAGCCACCTGCACTGGACTGTATAGCCTCCTCTGCAGGCTTAACTCCCCCTGCCAAATCCCAACCTAACATATTAGATAAAGATTTTAAGGCGGCTGTTGCCCAGTACACAATACGCCCCAGTGCGTTAATAACAGGCTGTAACGCCTTAGTCACAAACATACCCGCATAACTCATTAAGTCTTTAAACGCTTGCCCTAATCGTGGTAAGCTCATACCGCTAATTTGCGACACGCTATCCCCGTATTGACTTGTTGATTGCTCTAAAATAGCGAGTACTCTAATTTGTTGTTGCTCTTGATAGGTTAGGCTTTCCCACGGTCTAGTATCGGCGATTTTTTTAAATGCATTTGTGGTCTTAATCATAGCGATAGGCACGTTAATGCCCAAATCCTCAATCGCCTCTGTATTGCCTAAAATACCACTGCGGATACGTTCGTTAACATCTTCCATAGTTCGCCCTGTTTTAGATGCTATAACAGCAGAGGCTTTCATCATGGCAATTGTTACTTTTGCGTTTTCGTCTGTGTCTTTTGTGATGCCTTTAAACAAGTTGCCGTAAGTCATGGCATACTGATATGCAGTAGTTTCTGACATACCAAAAGCCTTTGAGGTGTTATCAGCAAAATACTGTATGTATTTATTGCTGTCCTTGAACAGCTCGTTTGTACGTTGCACAGAGTTACGCAATCCAGCATATGCCTTCATTAATTTTACAGACGCAACACTGATAGCTGTTATGGCTGCCGCAACAGCAACAGCTTTGAGTTGGACCGCCGAAAATGCGGATTTCATGTTTTTAGTGCCTGACTGCACATTTTTTATGCCCTTGTTAAAGTCCCTTGTATCAGCCCCAATATTAACCTGTAAATCTTTAAGAGCCATCTGCAAGCCTCCTCTCTGCCTCAGCTAATTTTTTATCGAACTCGTCTTTGCTCACCTTTGGAGCGGTGGTTTTTTTATCGTCTTTTAAATATGTCGATAATTTACGGAGTTTACCCGCAAACGCCGCCCCCGTGAAGTTAGCGACTTGCCAACTCTTAGCGACTTGTTCTTTGTATTTTTCCTCTTGCATTTTGCTGTACTCCGATACGCAAGCGTTGAATTCCCAAAGCTCCATATCCCACAATTCAGCGGGCTTAATGCCTATTCGGTAGGCTGTTCGGACAAGCTGTTCTCTGCCAAAACTACTTTTATCGGGAGCCCTAGCATCTCCCTGAATGCGTTTTTTTGCTGTTCACCAACCGGAAATTTATCAATTTTCTTCTCGTTTTGCTCGTCACTACCACTAAACATTAATCTAGTCAGTAATTCCTGCACTGCATTTTGTAGGTCTGTGTAATCCCAGCTGTCCGTTAAATCGTCTTTAAATTCTTTGACAAAATCCTTATCATTAGCTTTAACCGATGCAATAGCAAGGATTGACAACAATTCTGTTATTTCTGCCCTCTCAACATTACTAAATATTTCCATCAACGGTAGTTTAAATTTTTGTTCCAATTTAATTGATGCTCCTAGCTTTGTCGCTAGTTCGTAATCGTTCGTTCCTACTGTAATAAACATAATTAATCTCCTTAATTTTATTTTTGGTATAACAAAAGCACCTCCGGAGAGATGCTTAATTTAACATTATTAAGATATGATTTTGCATTTCTCAACATTGATGTTGAGGATTTTTCCTTTTCCAATTCCTTTGATGGTGATTTGGTCGCCTTTTTTTAATTCGGATAATTTGGGTTGATTTTTATCAAAATAGCACTGGACACTTACATAGCTTTCACCGTCTCTCAATACTATGTACGGGTCATTTATCCCACTTCCGATTGAGGTTATCGTTCCAGTTATTGCAAGATTTTTATTTTTGTATTTCCCGTCTGCTGATATTTCGTTTTCATTGTATTCAGCAATTAATTCTTTTGCCGTGATTGATATTGCTGGCTCTTGCTGTATGGTGTCTTCGGTTTTTGCATCGTCAAACCCATTAATTATATTAGGCAAAATAAATACCCCTGCAACAACAATAATCACCGCTAGTAAAATTGACGCCGCTGGAGATGCCCCCTTTAACGTTTTTCGACAGCATGGGCAAACTTTAGCTGAATTATCAATCATGGATTTGCAATACTTACATTGTATCATGTTAAAATCCCCTTTACCATATATTTTAGATATTATAACACGCAAAGGGGAATTTTGTCAACATTAACCCGCTGGCTGTTCTGGTACGTCGAGCGTAACTGCCTTACTGCCTGCAAGGCTGATTGATATATCCGCCTTGCCGTCTGCCGCGTGCTCAATTGATAAACTCTCAATGTAGCAATCACCAACTAAAAATGTATCGGCATCAAGATAAAAACTGCCTGTAAGCTTTTCTCCGCTTTCAAATGCATCTAATAACATTTTTTGCCCACCGTCAGCATCAAAATCTGCTGTACCGTCAGCGCTTGCCGACCAATCTTTGATAGACGGTGTTTTCTCTTTGTAGTCCTCTCCAAAGCTAACTACTTCAATAATCTCTTTTGTCAACTCTACCGACCAACTTGCCATATGAACAATGTCAACTGCTTCTTCAGCACCTTTTTTAACTGATATTTTACCAGTAACGCCTGAATATAAAGCCATATTATAACCTCCTTATTGTAAAATTAATTGTGTATTCTTGCCTTTGTGGATTTGCGTTATCATAGCCAATATCTAATATCGGTGTGGACTGGATAACGCTAATATCTTTGTCATGGTATCTGTTAAGCTTGCTTGATACTAATTTAGCTAAATTGTAAGCTGTGGTGCTATTGTCTGCTCTGCATCGCACTTGTACGCTATCAATAAAATCAGTGCCACTAAAATGATGATTTGGAGGTACACCAGAATACTCAAACAAACCAATTACTGTATCTGGCTTATCAGGCATATATCCTAATTTAACCCCTGCCATGTCAAGCACGGTTTTCAGCCTATCTAAAATATTCATTTTAACACCTCATCGGGGATATTTTCGATTTTATCAATATACTTCTTTTCATTT
>DASRNG010000160.1:0-2417 GCA_035647555.1 Oscillospiraceae bacterium
TAAAAAAAGAAATGAAAAATGTAAAAGATATATCCTTGCTTGATTTTGTTTTTAACCACCTTTCAAAATATAACAATTTAAACGAAACGGTTAACAAAATTACAGTCACATATCAAATCAATAATGATAATGACAATGACAATGATAATGATAATGATAATGAGGTATCGTACCACGATTCGTATAACGATTCGTCAAAACCCAGCAAGGAAGCCAAAACCAAGGCTAAGGAAAAAAACCCCATTGTCTATGACCCAGACAAAGAAGTCAATCAAGCCATCTTAGATTTTATCGACTTTAGAAAAAAGATTAGAGCAACTATGGCGGACAGAGCAATAACCCTAATGCTTAACAAGTTAAACAAAATGACGGATAGTAACAGCGAAAAAATATTGATACTGGAACAATCCATAATGAACGGATGGAAAAGTGTATATCCACTTAAAGATAATAAAAAAGATAAACAAAAACCTAACAATAATAAATTTAATGACTTTGAGCAAAGAAACTATAGCAAAGAGGACTTTGATGATTTAGAGAGAAAATTACTGAACAAAGGGAGGTAAAAATGGAAGAGTGCAAAGGATGTCTGTGTTTAAAGTGTGAATACGAAAATAGAACAAAAATAAGAGAATGTGAACTTAACGACTGTAAGGGCTGTGAGAAATATGGAGTAGTCAAGATAATAAAATGCAGAAAATATATCGAAAAAGGGAGGTAAAAAATGACTTATAGTTTATACAATTTTATAACTGGCGAGTGCTTACTAAGAGACGTAACCAGCAGGGAAATAGCAGAATATACAGGAATGCACGTAAATAGCGTGACAAGATATGCTAGGGAGCGAAGGCTCTATAAAGGCAAATATTCAATTCAATCGGCAAAAAATAAAGCAGCAGAAGAAAAATTTATTGCAGAGTGGGATAGGGTAACGGAACCATTTAAAAATGTGAAGTGGGTAAAAGAAGGAGGAAAGAAGTTAAAATTATGAGTGAAAAAGAAGTAAACCCATGTGACAAGTGTCCGTGGAAAAATGAAGAGACTTGCGAAAATTGTGAGTTGAAAGATAGAAAGGAGAAAGCCGAATCCTAGTAGACTAGGTTGTAAGCAAGGTTGCGAATGTTTATATAAAGTCAATCATAACTGCGTGAAATTAAGTAGCATGGGAGGACAGATTGGCTTCCACGAACCGATTTAGGTAAGTGGTTGGCATGAAATATTTAGTTTGTTACAGCGGCGGACATTCGTCAGCATTGGTGGCAATTGAAGCAGTAAGAAAGCATGGAAAAGAAAATGTAATTTTATTAAATCATAATATCAGCGAAGAGATTGAGCATAAAGACATTAAGAGATTTAAGCAAGAAGTCGCAGACTATTTAGGAGTAGCGATCACTTATGCAAATATGGAAAATTGGGAGAACATTACACCCATAGACATATCTTTAAAAATAAAAGGATTTCAGTTTGCTGTAGGAAACGCACTTTGTACTTATAATTTAAAAACAAAACCATTTTATAAATACTTAGAAGAGAACTGCCAAAACAAAGGAGAATACACAATCTTATATGGCTTTGATGAAGAAGAAGGACACAGAATTTATAGAAGAAGAACAAGCTTAAGGTCAATGGGATATAAAACAGAATTTCCACTGGCGGAATGGAAAAGAACAATTCATGCAACGGAAGAAATCGGGATTGACAGACCGATAACATATAAGGTTTATAAGCACGCAAATTGCGTTGGTTGTTTAAAAGCCGGTAGACAGCATTGGTATGTAGTTTATTGTCTAAGGCGAGACATATTCGACAAAGCCATGAAAGCAGAAAAAGAGATAGGTTATAGCGTCATTAAGGGGATATATCTAAAAGAATTGATACCAGTTTACGAAGATATTATTTCAAAGGGAATCTGCCCTAACGACAAAGAAAACAGTCAAATATTTTGGGCAAGAGTAAACAATACAATCCCAGAGCAAATTAACTTTATGCCTTGCGATTGTGCGATTGATTGAAAAGGAGGGAAAATTGAAAAAGTTTAATGCTGATATTTGGAAAGATATAAACGGTTTTGACGGTAAATATCAAGTAAGCTTTTCGGGGCAAATATGCAGAGTATACAAAAACGGTAAGACAAGAATATTAAAGCCATATACAAGTTCTAAGGGTAGCAAAAAGTATAAAAGAACCAAGCAAAAATTATATGTTGGATTAACTAAAGGTGGAAAGAAGAAAGTGTTTTTAGTCCATCAAATAGTAGCGGAGCATTTTCTTCCTAAGCCAAAAAAGGGACAGGTTGTATATCATAAAAATAAAATGCTATCTGATAATTGGGCGAACAACCTAGCCTACATAAGCAGGGAAGACCTAGGAAGATTGACAGGAGCAGGTAGCAGGCGAAAGCCAGTTGTGAAAATTAA
>DASRNG010000161.1:0-5963 GCA_035647555.1 Oscillospiraceae bacterium
AAGCGCAATCGCTATATGGTGGATAATAGCTCGTACTGTATTAGCTATTCAACAGAACTTTTAGTAATGAGCGGTACTATGTATACGGTGAAATATGCAAATCAAAAGGGGCTTGAGGTTATAAATATTGCAAACGAAAAATAAAACTATTTATCTGTAAATTAGCATAAAAATACCGCCCTTATTAGGGCAGTATATTTTATTAGAGTCTTTATCTTTCTTCTCTAAAATAAGGTTTTCCAAGACTTGCTGGTGGCTGATGTTCTCTTTTCTTTCTTATGCTTGTGAGAATGAGTACAACAATAGTAACTAAATATGGGAGAACTTTAAAAATCTCCTGTGTACCTCGTGCAAGCCCTGGTATATAAAGGTATACAATGTAAAGCCCGCCGAATAAAATAGAGCCTACAATGCCGTACTTTGGCTTCCAAACAGCAAATATAACAAGAGCAATAGCAAGCCAGCCCCTGTCTCCAAAGCCGCCATTAGTCCATGCTCCGCCTATATAGTCCATAATAAAATATAGTCCGCCAAGCCCCGCTATGCCGCCGCCAAGGCATATTGTAACATATTTATAAAGTGTAACATTAATGCCTGCCGCATCTGCTGTTGCCGGGTTTTCGCCAACGGCACGCAAATTAAGCCCTATTCTCGTATGTTCAAGAATATATGAGCTAACAAGAGCTATTATTATTGCAAGGTAAGCTAAAAAACCAAATTTTAAAAACGTCTCACCAAAAAGCCCGAATTTATGTGCAAAAGGCAACGTTTGTTTATAATAATTACCCGTTGTATTCAAGGCGATTTGACCGCCCTCACCAAAGATACTTGAGAGCGATGCGCCGAAAAAGTTGCCCACACCAACGCCAAATGTCGTAAGCGCAAGACCTGTTACGTTCTGGTTTGCCCGTAAAGTGACTGTTAAAAAGCTATAGATAAAAGCCATAAGAACAGAGCCTAAAAAGGACGTGAGAAATGGTACAAGTACACATAAAAAAGCGTTTGAAGTATCGCCATAGCTTTCATAAAAATATGCACCAATAACTCCCGAAATGCCGCCAATGTACATAATGCCCGGTATTCCTAAGTTTAAGCTTCCGGACTTTTCTGAAATAATTTCTCCCGTAGACCCGAAAAGCAGCGGCATTCCTTGAATGATTGCCTGTTTAATAAAAGAAGCAATAAGTGTAATCATTTCTTATCCTCCTTGCTCTTGTTTTGCTTTGCACGAAAAGCAATTTTATAATTAATAAAAAACTCGCTGCCAATAATAAAGAACAGTATAATACCAGTTAAAATAGCAGATACGCTTTGATTTAGCCTGAAAGCTGTTGCAATTTCGCTTGCTCCACGTTCAAGAAAGATTAGTAAAAATGAGGTAAGCGTCATAGTAATTGGGTTAAACTTTGCAAGCCATGACACCATAATAGCCGTAAAGCCTTGTCCGCCTACGGTTAATGTAGAGATAGTATGGTCCGTACCGGAAACGAGTAGAAGCCCTGCAATACCGCACAGCGCACCAGACAAAGCTGCGGTGCGTAAAATCACCTTTTTTACATTTATACCAATGTATTTCGCAGTGTTTTCGCTTTCGCCAACTACAGATATTTCATACCCGTGTTTGCTGTATTTAAGGTAAACATACATAGCTAAAGTTATGGCAAGAACTATAAGAATATTAAGTAAATACTTCTGGTTAAAAAGCGTTGGCAGCCAGCCGTACTGAGATGTTGGATTTATAATCCCAACACTATTAGAGCCTTTCGGATTTTCCCATAGTATAATAAAATAAGCTACAGTTTGTATGGCAACATAGTTCATCATTAAGGTGAAAAGCGTTTCATTCGTCTTAAAATTAGCATTAAAAATGGCGGGTATAAGGCACCAAATTAGCCCTGCCGCAATACTCGCTGCAAGCATTATTGGTATTAAAAGCACAGACGGCACTTTTTCCCCCAAATAAACCATGCAAGCCGCAGTAGCAAGTGCGCCCATTAAAACCTGCCCCTCAGCGCCAATATTCCAAAATTTCATTTTAAAAGCAGGAGTAACAGCAAGAGAAATACATAAAAGAATAGCTATTTTTTGTAGCAAGTTCCAAACTTTTCTTGTAGAGCCAAAGCTGCCTGCAATCATTGATTTATAAACTTCAAACGGATTATACCCCGTTAAAAGCACAATGACAAAGGCGCATAATATTAATGCGGCAAGAATAGCAATCGCCCTTATACCCCATGCTTTGTACCAGCGCATAGAGTCCTTTTTAGAAATTCTGATAAATGGCTCACGGTGCGCTTTCTTTAGTTTATTCATATTGCGTCACCTTCCGATTTCTTTGTCATTAATAAACCAATTTCCTCTTTAGTAGTCGTTCTGCCGTCAAGAATACCAGCTATTTTACCAGAGCTTATAACCATAACCCTATCACAAAGCTCCACAAGAACATCTAAATCCTCTCCAACAAAAATAACAGCAACCCCATTATCCTTTTGCTGATTAAGCAGATTATAAATAATGTAAGACGAGTTTATGTCAAGCCCTCTCACGGGATATGCCGCCATGAGCACGGTGGGGGAAGCAGCTATTTCCCTGCCTACGAGCACCTTTTGCACATTGCCTCCAGAAAGGCGGCTAACAGGAGTTGCAGCGCTCGGTGTTACAACCTCAAGCTCTTTTATAATTCTTTGTGCAAGGCTTCTGGGTTCCTTTTTCTTAAGAAATACAGATTTCCCCTTCTTATAGCTTCTAAGCATCATATTATCAATAATATCCATGCTGCCTACAAGCCCCATACCAAGCCTGTCCTCAGGAACAAAAGAAAGCCTTACACCAAGTTCACGTATTTGCAGCGGTGTTTTATCACGCAGATTATCGGTTTGTTTCGTTTGCGGGTTATTATAAAGAATTTCCCCGCTATCAATCTTTTGCAGCCCTGCAATAGCCTCAAGCAGCTCTCGCTGCCCGCTTCCTGAAATGCCTGCAATACCAAGTATTTCGCCAGATTTTGCTGAAAAGGATACATCAGAAAGCAAGTTTCTCCCGTCACGGCTTTTGCAGTTAATGTTTTTTATAGAAAGCCTTTCTTCTGTGTCTTTAGGCTCTGTCCTGTCAATATTTAGTACAACTTTTTTGCCCACCATCATCTCTGTTAGTGCGCTTTCATTTGTAAGGGCTGTATTAACAGTTCCTATATACTCTCCCTTTCTCACAACACAAACACGGTCAGAAAGTTCAAGCACTTCGTGTAGTTTATGGGTTATAATAATTACTGTTTTCCCATCGTCACGCATGTTCTTTAACACGGAAAACAGCCGTTTAGTCTCCTGCGGAGTTAAAACGGCAGTAGGTTCGTCAAGTATAAGGATATTAGCGCCACGGTAAAGCACCTTAACAATCTCTACAGATTGTTTTTCTGAAACAGACATCTGATAAATTTTTTTATCAGGGTCAACAGAAAAGCCGTATCTTTGACAAGTCTTTATTATTTTATCTTTAGCATCTTTTAAGTCAAACTTTTCATCATCAATTCCAAGCACAATGTTTTCAGTAGCAGAAAAAACATCAATAAGCTTGAAGTGCTGATGTATCATGCCAATGTTATAATCAAAAGCATCTTTAGGCGAGCGGATTACAACCTCCTTACCATCAATAAATATTTGACCGTTATCAGGATAATAAATACCCGATATCATATTCATAAGTGTTGTTTTGCCGCTTCCGTTTTCCCCTAAAACGGACAAGATTTCACCACTGTTTACAGTTAAACTAACATTTTTCACAGCGGCAACTTTACCAAAGTGCTTTGAAATATCCCGTAGCTCAATCGCTGGGGATTTTTTGCTCATCCCACCACATCCTTATACAAGCTTTCGCACGCAAGTGCTAAATAAAAAAACGGGCGAGGCAGATTGCGCCCCGCCCGAACACTGAGCCTAAAAATAAAGTATTTTAGTTATTTATTTTGGTATAGCGCCCGTAATACCGTCTATTTGAATGTCAAAGTAAGGGGCAGACCTAAACTCAGATTCACTGAAATATCCGTCCTTAATAGCCTCTGTATCCTTTTCAAACTTTTCATCAGGAATAACGTCAGCCATAGCAGATGTGAGTTTTTTACCGTCAACCGTGAATGTTGAGGTATCAAAAACTTTAAGTTCGCCTGAAACGAGCTTTGCTTTTACTTCTTCAATCTTTTCTTTTGTGCCAGGGGCTGCAACCTTTTCGTTAAGTTCTGTAAGTGCTACAGAGCCTTCTTTGATGCCGCCGCACCAGTCAACAGGGATTTTATCGCCTTTAACATAGTTAGTAATAATAAGCTCAAAGTAAGGCGCCCAGTCAATTTTTGAGGAAATGAGTGCGCTTTCAGGAGCTATTGCAATTGTATTAACGTTATAGGCAACGTTAGGAATTTTAGCCTCTTCACAAGCTTTTGGTGCGCCTTCAGAGTCAGCATGCTGGCTGATAAGTACACAGCCGTCTGTGATAAATGCCTGAGCTGCTTCTTTTTCCTTTGCTATGTCAAACCAAGAGTTTGTGTATTTAACATCCATAGTAACAGTGGGGCAGATGTATTTTGCGCCAAGATAGAAAGAGGTAAGTCCAGAGATAACCTCGGCATAAGGATAAGCGCCAACATAACCCATTTTTGCTTTGTCAGCGGTGATTTTACCGTCTTCAATCATTTTATTGAGTTTCATTCCGGCGGCAACACCAGCGAGGAAACGGCCTTCATAAATATGTGCAAAAGCGTTGTGGTAGTTTGGAAGATTTGCAGTTTTAGCATTAATGCCGGTAGCATGGCAGAACTGAACCTCAGGGAACTCCCGTGCAGCTTCCATCATATAAGACTCATGCCCGAAACTGTCAGCAAAAACGATTTTGCATTTAAGGTCAACAAGTTCAGCGGCTGTCTCATAACAGTCTTTACCTTCAGGAACGTTAGATTTGAATATCACCTGTTCATCTTTAAGCCCAAGCTTAGCCTGCACAGCTTTAGCAGCGTCAATAAAGTTTTTGTCATAAGTTGAGTTTTCATCGTGAAGCAAAATTATACCAATCTTAAAATCTGCTGGAATAGAAAGGCCTGTGCCTGTAGTGTCTGCCGTTGTTGTCGTTGATTCTCCGTCAGTTTTTCCACCGCATGCTGCGAAAACAAGAACCATGGAAAGTGCAAGAACGAGAGAAAGTACTTTTAGAAACTTATTCAATTGTCATTCCTCCAAAAAAAAATGTTTATCTCAACAGCTATTTTCTAAAAACAATGTTGCCATTGTCCATAGACTCAACAACTGCTAAAGACCTAAGGTTAAACCCCTCTTGCCGCAAGGCGTCACCGCCGCCTTGAAAAGCTTTTTCAATTGCTATGCCAATTCCCAAAACCTCACTGCCTGCCTGATTTACTATAGAAATAAGCCCACGCAAGGCGTTTCCTTTGGCAAGAAAATCATCAATAATTATAACCTTATCACAAGGTGACAAATATTTTTGAGAAACCGCCATTATATACTCAGACTTATGAGTGTAAGAGTAAGAGGCTGCAAAGTAAACATCAGTGCCAATATTAGCCCTACTGCCTTTTTTGGCAAAAACCACAGGAAGCTCTAAAAATTTTGCCGCAGCGCAGGCAAGCGCAATGCCAGAAGCCTCAACCGTAAGAATTTTTGTGGCAGAAAGTCCGCTAAAAAGACGTGCAAATTCCCTGCCAAGCTTGTCCATAAAAGAAACATCAATTTGGTGGTTTAAAAAACTATCCACCTTTAAAACATTGCCGTCTAAAGCAATACCATCATTGATTATTTTCTGTTCAAGCAGTTTCACGGATAAACTCCTTTTAGCATAGCTTTTGTAAAGCGGGGGAGAAAGTCTAATACCGCTTCCAAAATATAGTGTCATTATAGTCTAATTTACATATGAAATCAAGTTAAAAAAGCGATAAACTTTTCCTGAAACATATAATTATGCGT
>DASRNG010000162.1:0-4020 GCA_035647555.1 Oscillospiraceae bacterium
AGGGGACGAGGGGACAACGGAAACAACAAAACCGAGTACAACAAAACCGAGTACAACAAAGCCGACAACAACAAACCCAACTACAACAAAGCCAGCAGAATCTGGAGGAGTTAAAACAAGTTATAATCTTTCAGACGGTAAGATAACAGGCATTAGCCCTGGAACTTCTCCCTCAAAGCTAATAGCAAACCTAAACCTAAACCTTTACGGTAACGCTACTGCAGCCCTTACAAACTCTAAAGGCGCAAAACTTACATCTGGGTATGTTGGTACGGGCGATAAACTTACCGTTACGGTAAACGGCAAAACGGGCACATATATAGCCGTTGTAAAAGGGGATACAGACGGCGACGGGGAAATAACCGCCGTAGACCTTTTGATGGTAAGAAAAAATATTTTAGGGCTTTATAAATTGTCTGGCGAATATGCTCAGGCGGCAGATACGGACAGAAGCTCAAATGTTGATGCGGTGGACCTTTTAATGATACGAAAGCACATTCTTAAAACATATACGATAGAACAGAAATAAAAACGCATTTTGAAAGGCAAGGAATGTTATGAAAAAAGCAGTATCAATTATACTGATTGCTTTATTAGGAGTTTCTCTTTTTGTGCCTATGGCAAACGCTGCCACGGCTAAAGCTACAATAGCTTTGTCAAGCTCATCTGTAACGATTGGAAACACAGTAAAAGTTACTGTAAAGTACACAGCAGATGAGGCTATTGGCACATGGGACTTTAAGCTTAATTATGATAAAGAATATTTAGAATATGTAAACGGTGCCGATAGTGGCGGCAGCGGCGTGCTAAACTTTTGCAGCTGGAGCGAAAGTGAAAATCAAAAGACGATTTCACAAACAGTTACATTTAAAACACGTAAAATTGGCAGTACAACAGTTTCAACGAGTACATCGGCAATCGTTTCAAATTCAACCATTTCAAAGATGAATGCCTCAAACGCTTCTGCAAGCATTACAATAAAAGCAAAGCCAGAAGCATCTACGAATGCAAATTTAAGCTCTCTAAAAGTATCACCAGGTACACTATCACCAGAGTTTTCGGCATCTACTACCGATTATAAGATGACTGTTGATTATTCTGTAACAAATTTAGCTGTAAGCGCCATTACAGCACACAGTGCTGCTACAAAATCTCTTTCTTCAACAGCTCTTAGCGTAGGCGAAAACAAAATAACGCTTACAGTCACAGCAGAGTCTGGAGCTAAAAAGACATATACAATAAATGTTACAAGAGGGGTATCGCCTCTTGCAGATTTAACTATTATGATAGATGCCGTTTCATATAAAGTGGCTTATGAAAGCGGGCAGTTAAAGCCGCCCTCTGATAAATTTACAGAAACTACTGCTAAGTATGAAAATGAGACTTTACCTGCATATAAAGCACCAAATGATTTATTTATGCTTGTGTGCCTTATTAGCCCATCTGATGAAAAAATTTGGTTTATGTATGATGAACAGACGAGTACATTTACAAGATATATAAATATTAAACCTTTAGCAAAAGAGTACATATTGCTTGATATGCCGCAAAACGAGGTTTCACCTAAAGGGTATGAGCTTAAAAACGTTGCAATTAGTGAAAAAGAGTTTGTAAATGCCTTTATCAAAGAGGGTAGTGAGAGCGAGCTTATTATCGTGTATGCTATGACGATTGAGGGGGATAAGGGTCTTTATTATTATCATATTAAAGACAAAGCCTTTATGAGAGTTGAGCCTAATGACGATGATTCTAAGGACGTTTTAGCCTTTGGTATGACATATGAGGAGTTAGCAAATAAGCTTATGAAAGCTGAAAAGGACCTTCAAACTTCTCAAATATTAATGCTTGCAATAGCAGCTCTTTTCTCGGTACTACTTGTTTTAAGTGTTGTTTACGCTATAAACAGCAGAAAAAAGAGAAAACAAGAGGAGAATATGTAATAAAAAGAGGGACTTGCTTTTTTAGCAAGTCCATTTTTCATCATGCTTTTTCTAAAGTTTAGCAGACCTCTCCGTTTGATTTTCTGCTAATTTCAGCTCTTTTAGCTATATCGTGGCTCGGTAGTGTTGCCTTAATAGTTGTTAGGTTTTTGCTGCTTACCTTTTCACCATTTACGAGTGCTGCAAAGTTTTTAACAAGGCGCATATCCCCCTCTACATGACCGCTTGCCTTTATACCCTTTATACGCACTTTTTTTGTGGGTTTTCCAAAAATAGCGAGTTTAAGACTCCTGTCATACCCGATAATCTCACCTTTTGTTCCGATAATATGAAGTTGTCTGAACATTCCGTTTGAAAAGGCAGTCATAGTAAGCGTTGCATTTATTCCATTTTCAAAGCCTATATGTACTAATTGATTATCGCAAACATCATTATCGCTCATAAATACGCATTTACCATAATCCCCATTTTTCAGAGCATTATAAATATCTTTTTTAGTGCTGTTTGTTTTTCCCGTTAAAGTGCGCCGCAGGTACTTTATAAACTTAGCTCTAAAGAAAGGGTCTTTAATATAAAGATTTTCAGCATTATATGGGCATGAGTGCTTTACCTTGCAGTCATCAAGGCAGCGTTTGGCGGCGCCTTTTGGTGCGTGGGCTTCGTTGAAGTAGTTAAGTGTTCCTATAGAGCTTACAGTTTTAGCGGGGCTGTCTGCATACCACTGTATAAGGTCAAGGTCGTGGCAGCACTTAGCAAGGATAGACGGGGTTGACTCCTTTTCGCTTTTCCAGTTGCCTCTAACAAACGAATGAGCAAAATGAAAGTATCCGATATTTTCTGTATGATTTATCGTAAGAATATCGCCTAAAACGCCGCTGTCAATTATTTCTTTGATTTTACTAAAATAATTTGAGTATCGAAGCACATGGCATACAATAAGCTTTACATCGTTTTGTTTTGCCAGCTCATAAAGTGCGGTGCATTCATCATAATTACCAGACACAGGCTTTTCAAGCAAGATATATTTATAACCCACCTCTATAGCCTCTTTAGTAATTTCAAAATGCGAGGAATCTTGTGTTGATATTATTAGTGCATCTGAAATTACGCCCTGACTAAAGAAAGAATCTGTGCCTAAAAACCTTTTTTCATTAGGGATTTTGTACCGTGGCGCAATATCATCAAGCGCCTGCTGCCTTATGTCACACACAGCAGTAATTTTTAGCTTGTTGCGGTTTAAGTATTTGATAAAAAGCATATACTCAGTGCCTCTATTACCAAGCCCTATTACAGATATCGTTTTCATAATTATTACCTTCCTTTAAATAAAGATTGATTTTTTATAAAATTTCGTATATTATTAGTGAAAAGGAGTGTTGTTATGTCTAATAATAAATCTAAGTCCATAGGGGCGAAAGATTCGCTATCTAAGCGCACGCTTTGGACATATACCCTTGGCGGTATTGGCAGAGATATGTCTTATACTCTGTATAGCATGTATCTTTTATCTTTTATCCTTTACACAAAAGAGCTTACAAACCCACAGTTTGCGGCTATTAGTGTTATTATGATTTTTTGCCGTGTTTGGGATGCGGTGAATGACCCTGTTATGGGCGGTATTATTGAGAATACAAAATCAAAATGGGGCAAGTTTAAGCCGTGGATACTAATAGGTGTGCTTACGAATGCCATTGTTCTTGTTGCCTTGTTTTCTGCTCCGATATACGGCTGGGGCTTTGTTGTGTTCTTTGCGTTTATGTATCTTCTTTGGGATATAACCTTTACAATGAACGATATTGGCTATTGGTCAATGCTACCCTCACTAACGAGCAATATGCAGGATAGAAACAAGTTGACATCATTTGCAAACCTATTTGCGGGGCTTGGGGCAATCCTTACAGTAGCTCTTGTGCCGATTTTTACAGCAGGAGAAAACACGATAGGCGGCAATGCGATTACGGCTTATTCCGTTGTAACTATAGTTATTGCAATTTGCTTTATCGGCTGCCAGGTAATGACTGTAGTCGGAGTAGAAGAAAGGCACAGAGACGTTAAAGCAGAAGACTCAATGGGTATTAGG
>DASRNG010000163.1:0-3271 GCA_035647555.1 Oscillospiraceae bacterium
CCATAAAGGGCAACTCCTTAAACTTTGTTATTTTTCGCTTTGCGTAAAAATCGCAAAGTACGCTGATAAACCGGGCGAACGGTTTCACGACATTAAAAGTTTTTCGCAGAAAGATTTTAATGTGTATCGTGCTTGTATCTATTCTTGCGTAAACGCAACGAATGAGCTACAAGGAAACTGTAACACGTTTTCGGCATTTTGTCGACGGCTTTTTTTGCCGTCTGACTGCCGACGTGTGAAAGTGAACGAGTGGCGAAGTAGTGGAGTTGGAGAAAGAATAGATACGCCTAGATTGCGTTATTTAATTTTCTGTCGTATACTTATATGTTGTGTGAAATCGCTGGGCTAAAGAAAATATTATGAAAGGAAATAGTTTGAATACATTAACTTCCCCAACGGCAATAGAGCCTAATACAATAAATATGAAAAGTCTAAAAGGGTTTAGATATATAGACCTTTTTGCTGGTATAGGTGGTTTTCATCTCGCAATGAGCAGTTTTGGAGCAGAATGTGTATTTGCTTCTGAATGGGATAGTTTTGCTGCAAAAGTTTATGAAACCAATTTTGGCATAAAACCATTTGGGGATATAACGAAAATTGATGAGTCTGATATTCCAGAACATGATATTTTATGTGGTGGATTTCCTTGTCAGGCTTTTTCAATATCTGGAAAACAAATGGGCTTTGAGGATACAAGAGGTACTCTATTCTTCGATATAGCAAGAATTGTAAAACATCACAAACCAAAAATATTATTCCTTGAAAATGTAAAGAACCTCGCTAAACACGATAAAGGTAACACACTAAAGACTATTGTAAAAACATTGCACAACTTGAACTATACTGTTAAATACAGAGTCTTAAATGCAAGTGACTTTGGACTGCCACAAAATAGGGAGAGAATTTTTATTGTTTGTTTTAGAAATGATTTGTCTGTGAATAATTTTTCTTTTCCGAATCCAATTGGTAAATCTGTTTCTCTTAATGATATATTAGAAGAAAATCCAAAAGCAAAAATAATAACACGCTCTGACATTAAATTTCATAAATCATTTGAACCACAAACAAACATTTTTGGAGAGTTAGAGTTACCGAATAAGCCTGTTCAAATTGGTATTGTGAATAAAGGTGGGCAAGGTGAAAGAATATATAGTACTTATGGTCACGCCTGTACTTTATCTGCTTATGGTGGGGGGGCAGGTTCAAAAACAGGTATTTATGCAGTTGATGGTGTGCTAAGAAAATTAAGCCCTCGTGAGTGTGCAAGAGTGCAAGGCTTCCCAGACTCATTCGAAATAGATAAAATTCAGGGACAAGCATACAAACAATTTGGCAACAGTGTTGCTGTAAATGTTTTAAAAGAAATAATCAAAGAAATAACAAAGGTGATTTAATATGGATTACAGACAAGAAGTTGGCTCTTACACTGCAAAAGGCGGGTTTGAAAATGAAGCTGATATTGTTATAAAATTTGAAGATTATAAAAATGACTCTGAAGCACAAATATGGCTTGAAATAATGGGGTATGATTATAATAAAATACAGAAATTAACTGCCAAGCAAATACCACCACGAATAAATAAAGATACTGCACTCAGCTTAGGGGTTACAGAATCTAATTTTGAAGAAACAACAACATTTAAAAAAGCAGATATTCAAATTCGATTAGAAATAATCATTGATGATATTTACCATATTGAAAATCTATCCTTAAAAAAGGCAAATGTAGGTGCAGGATATAACCAAGTAGATAAAAGACCAGTTGACAAATATAAAAATTTTTGGAATATACCAAATGCTATATGTGAAACTTTAAAGTTATATACAGGTGAAATCCCACCAATCAAAGGAGTAGAACTAAGAGATAAACGTAGAATGTTTTTAAACGAAATAGATAAAAACAAAGTAGACGCTCTATTAAAGTTTTTTTCGGACAATAAAACAATAATATTCAACGATGTTTTGCGAGGTCGAGGCTCTCTTTCAGCGGACTGGATGTTGGTTACTCGAAAAAATAATGACACAATTGATTGGATATTAAAAGACATAAATTTCGTATGTAATTTTTTTGCAAAAGGTGACGTAGAGGTAACTTACAGAGGAAATTTAAAAGTAGGTCGTATGACAGTTCAAAGGAAAGGTGGAACACCAGACCCTAGAAGTCTACAATTTAAACTAAACCCTTTAGATTTATTTGAATCTATTACCGATGGGGAAGAATGATAACGCCCCGCAACTATCACACAACAGCGTGTATATGCCATTGCTTCGCAACAGCACATACACGCGGAACGCAATAAAACAATCTAGGAGGCTTAAAAAATGGCATTCAAGGAAAAATCAGAAAAAGCACTTTTAGCTTTGAGCAAAGAAGAACAAATTGCTTATTGGCAAGAGTTCCAGGATTACTACAAAGAACAGAAGAAGAAGATTCAAAAAAAGCAGAATGAAAGAGCAGCAGCAGAGAAACAGAAGAACAGAAAAAAAACAAATCACGCTCGTTTCGTTCTGTTCGGTGAAATGATTAAGCACCAGGGAATTAAAGACTTCATCAAGAAAATGTCAGAGCAGAATTCTTTCAGTGAGAAAGACAAACACGACATCAATTTGCTGATGAATGATTTAAACTGGGATATAAAATTTTAAGTCTCTAAAAAAGATTCAGCAGAAGAAGAAGCAGAAGAAGAAGTTTTTTTATAATTGTCTATAAGTTATCTTGCTTATGCTCGGTGGTGAGACAGGTGGTGAAAGGACAAAGCCCCCCTTACCCAAGATGTAAAAATCCTGGGTTACACAGCGGAACCTTGTTAACATCCTTCTGCTCGGCGGAGCCGACAGTATGGAGCCAAGGACATACAGGACGCTAGTCCGCCTGTATAGGTGCGATTCTTCATTGACTAGATGACTGTGCTTCGGTGCTCGCTCTTCACGCCCCCACACCCTAAGCTCGTGGCACAGTTCTCCTTGTAACTTAGTCGGACACAAAGCAGAGCCAAGTGTATTGAGCCGTCACCCTGCCGTACACAGCAAAAAAAAAGGACTTTCAGAAATGGTCAACATCTTTCTTGCACGTGCCACCAAGCACTCAAACTAAGCCCATTTTCCAAAAACTTAATTCAAGTTGTGCAGAAAGAAGAGCCTTAACGGTCTTTCGACCATTTCTGAAAATCCTCTTTCGAAAATTGGAAAATGTCTGTCATAACGGCTTGGTGTCCGTGCTTTAATAATCGGTCAGTTTTCAAAAAAAGTCAAGACGCTATATGTAGTGTTT
>DASRNG010000164.1:0-7222 GCA_035647555.1 Oscillospiraceae bacterium
TTTGACCGTGAGTCCTCAAACTGCATATTGCTTTGCTTCATCACCCTTTATACGAGTAAAAGTAAACAAAATTCTGCCGAATGCCAACTATGTGACTTTAAGGCAGATTTTTGCTTGTGTTTATGAAAAATATGTTTTAGCTTCTACTAAAAACTTAGGATTTTACGGATTTCTGAAAAAGCGTCTGCAACCTGGATAGTGCCGTTTATTGTGAATATTTTAGCTGAGATGTTTTTTTCTCTATCAACGAGCTTTTGGATAGATTTTTCTAAGGATGCGGGTTTTGACAGTAGGATTTCTCTTTTTGTTAGCTTATAGTCAAATGGCCTCTTTTCAAGCTTGTCGTAAAGCTGTGTTGCACAGGAAAAATCATTATTATCTGATGATACAGATGCAGCAAGGATAATTACGCTTTCATTGGCAGGAAGAACAACGGGGGTATCAGACAAGGCAGGGACTTCAAGCATAAATGTATAAAGCTGTTTTGCTGTAATGTCTTTGCCGTTTTTGTGTATGTGTGTGGCGTCCCAAACAAATTTGTCCTTTTTAATATAGCCCGTTTGGTTTAGCCCTATCATATCCCAGTTGCCTATCCGCTCAAAGCAGTCTGCAGCTTTTAATTTATGGACAGTGTCACCAACTTTTATGTTTATATCTTTATCGCCGTTTTCAGAAAAGCCGAGCAGATAAAGTTTTTTGCTGCCCTTTGGTGGTATTATTTCTTGGCAGCTGCATGAAGTGGCGCTGCGGCCGTCTTTTTTAATGGTAAACTCTACACCGCCGCAAAGGATTTTTTCAGGTATTAGCTCTGACGGTATGGAGGCTTTACCCATAAGCTCTCCCTTGTGCCTGTTTTCATTTGAGGTAATCGCCGTTATGTTATACGGCAGTTCTATGGGAGTCGTGACTTTATTTTTAATCTTTTTAGTATCTTTTAATGTTAGCTCAAATGTTTTAACGGCAAATGGCTCTATGTCGAACACTAAGCTGCCTTTAGATACTACTGCTTTGCCTATTTCATTTTCGCACCCGTCAAGCTCTTTTGCAACGTCAATACCGTTTCCAAGTGTAAGGCAAACACGCTTTTTGGCTTTGCCCTCACCCTCGTTTACTCTAACTACCAAGCTGTCACCATAATGCGCCTTTTTAATTGCACGGATTATAACAGAGTTGTCACTTATATTTCCAAATGAATACTCACTGCCTAAAGCCCCTTTATGGGCTGTTGTAACAAACGCTGTAAGCGGAGAGTCGAAACATTCTGCCGCTGATTGCACCTTGTTTGAAACATCGCCTTTATGCGGGAAAACAGCGAAAGAAAAGCGGTTTAGACCTAAATCCATAAGGTGCTGCGAGCATTCCCAGCGGTATGGATAGTACGGGGTGTGAACAGCGGTGAGCCTTAATGTATTGTTGTTTGGTTTGTCCCAGCCTACTCTCGAATCTGAAAATACTGATACCCCAAATTCGTTTGAATAGTCTGTAATATCTGCCCATTTTTGTGCTGGCACTTCATAAAGACTTTCTGTGTTGTTGCCTCTTTTTATTGTGCCAAGCCCAATGTCATATGTAGCCTTTTCATTGTCTGCTGCAAGGGGAAACTCTACTTTTAGTAGGCTGCTCGTGCTGCGCCAATCAACCTCGTTATAAACAGACAGTGTTGGCGAATGAGAATCAAGAGAAATTATTTGAGTAAACTTTGACATTCCTGCGCTTTTTGTTACTTTGTATGAGGCTCTTGCAGGTCCAAACTCTATAAGTTCAAGCTTTGCATTTGCTGCATATTCCCGTGGCTCTTTCATAAGCTCTTTGTATGTAAGCTCCCACGCAGGCCAAGTTTTATCCCCTTTATAATCAAATACAGCAAGCCTTATGGGCTTTTTAAGAACGTTTTTATTAAGCCTTTTATCATAAATTTCGCATATATCGCCTTTGCTGTTTAGCATAACACGAACATAATCATTCTCTAACGTGTTGCCCGCTACCTTTAATGGTGTTTCTACTACCTTAGGTTTTGCAGCTACTCTTAAATCAAACACACTAAAGCCAAAAGGCGGCACTGTTGCTGCAAAGGCAACGCTGAAAAGTCCTTTTATATCTGTCTTTTTAATTTGTGATGGCACTTCTTTGCCGTCTTTATCTGTAACATAAATATACTTTGTGCTAGAGGGTAAGTTTACTTCTGCTAAAACTGTTTCTGTTCTCTCATACTGTAAGGAGTTATTTACAACAATGGCAGTGCCTTTAACAAACGACGTGTCAAGTCCGCTTGAAATAGCGGCCGCTGCACCCTCATACTCGTTTACAAACTGCTTTTGTGAAAGCATATAATCGTTCCAATTACGAAGATAACATTCCATAAAAGAGGTGCCTGTTAAGTCGTCATGAAATTGGTGTGCTATACAGCGTTTCCATGCTGTGTTTAGCATATCTTCAGGATATGCGTAATCAGTTAAGTAGGCCGCCGCCGCTGCTGCTTTTTCGGTGCTGCTTGCAAGGCGCTCGCAGTTATTGTTCCAGCGTGTGCCAACTGTGCGTGAGGTGTAGCTGCCAACCCCATGGTTTGTAAGGGGCAGCTCATTATCCCAAACGGGCATTTTTTGTTTTATATTTTCTGGTAGGTCATCAATAGCATCAAAAAGCTCTGTAGAGGCAACAGATAATACATCTACCTGCTTTTTTGCGTTCTCTCTTATAGAATCGCATACAGCTTTTACAGAGCTTTCAGCAGGAGCGCCGCCCCTGTCCCCCGTTCCGTAAAATGTTGCGGTAAGCGGCAGGTCGTACTTTTCATTATCTTTTAACTTTGGGTATACGGCTTTATCTTTGCGAGGGTCTTTTATTGTTCTTGCATATGACGAGGGCTTTATGTTGGCGTAAATATATCTACCGTCTACCCCGTACCATTTGCCAATATCAAAAGGCTGCCCATAGGCACTGCCCCAAGCTAATTTTCCTGTTGAAAAACCTATAAGCCCAGCGTGTGCAGCTATGGACGGCAAGGCATAGCCAAACCCGAAACAGTCTGGCAGAAAAATGTCGTTAGCCGTTTTGCCGAACTTTTCGTTAAAATAGGTGTTACCATAAAGAATGTTGCGAAAAAGTGCTTCAGGAGAGGGCATATTTACATCGCCATTTTCATATGAGCTGCCAACGGGGTGCCATCTGCCTTTTTTTACATACTCTTTTAGTTTTTCAAAAGCGTCTGGATAATACTCCTCTATAAGTTCATACCTATAAGAACCCTCAAACCCAAAGGTGTATTCAGGGTACCTGTCAAACAGCTTAAAATTCCTGTAAAGTGTGTTTGGTATGTACTCGTCAATCGTAGTTTCAAGCGTCCAAAGCCAAGAGGTGTCAAGGTGTGATGCGGCAATTGTGAAAATTCTTTTCTTATCCTGCATAAAAAACCCTCCGTAATTATTATTCTTCTAAAAAAGTATAACATATGAAATATTTACCGTCAATAAACAAAAACACCGACAGTGCTGTATAATAATCAGATAGTTTCGAGCATTATTATCTTTTATCAATACAAAATATTGACACAGAATAAAACTATGGTAAAATATGCTTATGAGAGGAGCGGTTTTATGTTAATAGGAACGATAACAGACTTTGCCGTAAAGCACTTTGGAATGGAAAAAGGGTTAGAAATAATTGCAAAGGCAGGCTTTAACTCGCTTGACTTTAGTATGTTTGACTACTCACTAAAGAGTGAGCCTTTTAATTTGCCGTTAGATGAATTTGAAAAGTATTTTAAGAATATTGCAAAAATCGTAAAAGAAAATGGGCTTATTGTGGGGCAAACTCACACGCCTTTTCCTACTTATGTTGAAAATGATGCGGAAGATAAAGAAATACTTGAAGTTCAGATAAAAAGCATTCATGCAACTTCCCTTCTTGGCAGTAAATATGCAATAATACACCCAGCTATGCCTAAAAAACGCAAGTATGACCACTACAAAAAGGAAACAAAGCAAATTAACATAAAGCGGTATTTGCATTTGTACGACTATCTTGAAAAATATGATGTTTATTGCTGTATTGAAAATATGTTTTCAAGGGACAGTTTTACGGGTTTAATTTGCCCTACCACCTGCTCTACGGCAGAAGAAATGGTAGATTATATAGACACGCTTAACACTCTTACTAAAAGCAATAGATATTGTGCTTGCCTTGATATTGGGCATTCAAACCTTTTGCACTACGACGGATATGAAACTATTAATGCTGTAGATATGGTTCACATACTTGGCAAAAGGCTAAAAACACTTCATGTTCAGGACACAGACAAGGTGAATGATTTACATATGCCGCCTGGATTTGGCAACATTGATTTTGACAATGTTTGTAAAGCATTAAAAGAAGTTGGATATGACGGTGTTTTCAGCTTAGAGGCAGATAGCCTTTGCTATAAACTTCAGAAAGAGTGCGTACATGAAAGTTTAGCTCTTATGTACTCGATAGCAAAGAAATTTGTAGATGCTAATAATTTGTAAGTTTATATAAAAAAGAGGCTGTATCTAACACGACTTGTGTTTTGATACAGCCTTTTTGTTTTTATTTTTTTGCGCCTGATACAGATGTTAAGTCTAAAATCATTTTGCCGCCCTTAAATCCTGCAACCTTTATTTTATCCTCAACTGCTGTAAGGGATATATGCTCTACAGGGCTATTAGCGCTTGCTATGATGATGTTTGCTATTTGGTCCTCTACCTGCTTTCGAAGTGTCCGTCTTAACTCTCTTGCTCCGCGTATGCCGTCGTCACTTTGAGCTGCTATAAGCTTTGCAACGCCCTCGCCTACCTCTAAAGTTATCCCTTTTTCGTGAAGCGGCTCTTTTAATTCGTTTATGAGAATTTCCGCTATTTTTTCATATTCGGGTAGTTCCAAATCGTTAAATACAACGATTTCATCTACCCTGCCTAAAAACTCTGGGCGTAAAAAATCCTTTAAGGCTTTCATCATTCTGTCTTTTGTGGCATCTGATTTTAGTTTGTTAAAGCCTAAAGCGCTTTCTTTGTTTTCACTGCCGGCGTTTGAGGTCATAATGATAACACAGCTTTCAAAGCTGACGGTTCTGCCTTGGGCGTCGCTCGTTTTGCCCTCGTCAAGAATTTGTAAAAGTATATTCATAACATCGGGGTGTGCTTTTTCAATTTCGTCAAAAAGTATAACGGAATATGGCTTTCTTCTGACTTTTTCCGTAAGCTGCCCCGCCTCGTCATAGCCCACATAGCCGGGAGGTGAGCCTATAAGTCTTGATACGCTGTGCTTTTCCATAAACTCTGACATATCAAGCCTTATGAGCGTTTCAGGAGTGTCAAAAAGCTCTGCTGCAAGCTGCTTTACAAGCTCTGTTTTGCCAACGCCCGTAGGACCTATAAATATAAATGATGCGGGTCTTCTTTGCGGCGAAATTTGAACACGGCTTCTTCGTATTGCGGCAGATACCGCTTCAACTGCTTCATCCTGCCCTATTATTCTGCTCTTTAGCTTTTCTTCAAGGTCTGTTAACCTGCCTATGTCGCCCTCCATAACCTTTTGCGCGGGGATACCCGTCCAAAGATTTATTACTTTTGCAAGGTCTTCTTCTGTAACGGCGTTGTCCTCTGCCTTTTCTTTAAGCTCTTTTTCTTCATTTTGAAGCTTTAATATGACAGAGCGTATTCTTGCAAGCTCCTCATAATCTATTTCTTCTGTGCTTGCAATCATTTCTTCCTCATCTAAACGCAAATCCTCAAGCTCTTTTAGCAGTATTTCATAATCACTTATAGATTTATTGCGAAGATTAGCACAAGTGCAAGCCTCGTCAAGCAAGTCAATAGCCTTGTCGGGTAAAAATCTGTCATTTATATATCTTTCAGAAAAGACAACGGCTTTATAAACGAGGGCATCACTTATTTTTACCTTGTGATAGTCCTCATAGTAATATTTAATACCTAAAAGCATCTGATAAGAGTCTGCAATAGACGGTTCCTCAACCTTTACAGGTTGGAAACGGCGCTCTAACGCAGCATCCTTTTCAATATGCTTGCGGTATTCCGTAAAAGTCGTGGCTCCAATTACTTGTATCTCGCCTCTTGAGAGTGCCGGTTTTAAGATGTTTGCGGCATTCATTGAGCCTTCAGCGTCACCGGTGCCGACAAGATTGTGAACCTCGTCTATAAATAAAATGATGTTTCCTTCTGCTTTTACCTCGTCAATAAGCCCTTTTATCCTGCTTTCAAACTGTCCTCGAAACTGTGTGCCCGCAACGAGCGCAGTAAGGTCAAGGAGATGTATTTCCTTGTCAGCAAGGCGCGCGGGGACATCGCCTGCCGCTATTTTAATGGCAAGCCCTTCTGCAATAGCCGTTTTGCCAACGCCCGGCTCGCCTATTAGGCAGGGGTTGTTTTTCGTGCGGCGGCAAAGGATTTGCGTTACCCTGTAAATCTCCTGTTGCCTGCCTATTATCATATCTATTTTGCCGTCTTTAGCCTTTGCCGTGAGGTCAGTGCAATACAGCCCTAAAAACTTTCTTTTATCTTTGTTTTTACTCTTTTTCCTTCTGCCTTTTTTGTTTTCGCTTTCATCGTCTTCTAATTCCTGTTCTTCAGGGGGAGTTCCCATTTGTGCATTTAAGAATGGCATTGTTCCCGCTCCGCCGGGCTGAAATCCCTCAAGACCGTCAAACATTTCCGTAAACTGCTCGCTTACGGCATCGACTTCGTCCTCCGTAATACCCATATTAGCCATCATTTGCTTTATGGGTCCAATGTTCATATCCAACGCGCATTTCATACAATAGCCTTCTTGTGTGGCTTTGCCTTCTTCAATTTTTGAAACGAAAATTACAGCAGGTCGTTTTTTGCATTTGCTGCATATTGCTTTATTCATGTGTTTTCTCCATTTTCCTGTTTAACTTTTGGCTCCGGATTTTGTTTTGTTTTAAATTGCTTTATTGTCCCCGGAAGATAACTCAAAAAAGCAACGATAGTCAATATTGCCGAAACGGCTACAAGTATTACAAGTAGTGTTGCATTCATTTCCCAAATATCCTTAAATGCTCCAAATTCTGGCGCGAATGCTATAAGCAAAATCATTACTGAATAGAATACGAATGTGGCTATTTTACCATAGACTTCCGCAGGACTTGGGCGCAGATTCATCAGCAATAAAGCACCGCCTCCGATAACCATTATTACCTCTTTTATTAAAAATACAAGGAATATCCAGC
>DASRNG010000165.1:0-7222 GCA_035647555.1 Oscillospiraceae bacterium
GAGGACTTAGACACAGAGGGCGAAGACCATATTGCTGATGAAGTAAGGTATATGTGTATGGCAAGGCCTATTAAGCCGAAGAATGTTCTTAGTAAAGCAGAAATGGGAGATGACCCGCTGGAGCTAAGTTTAGAAAAATACAGAAAATATTCGTACTGGAAGTGATAAATTGAAAAACAAAATAAAAGAAGTGCCAAGTGAAAAGAAAAGCGAGCAGGAAATAGAAAAAAAGCCAAATAGGAAAATAGGCGAGAGAGAGATAGAGAAAGCGCTTCAGATATTAAATAAATATAAAAGCGGTAAGTCAAATCTTGAAAGCCGCATAATAGAAAATGAACAGTGGTTTAAGCTGCGCCATTTTGAAGAGGCGGGAGGTTATAGCGGCGATGATGACCCTGCTTCGGCATGGCTTTTTAACTCTATTGCAAATAAACATGCAGATGCGATGGATAGTTTTCCTGAGGTTGTATGCTTGCCAAGAGAAGAAAGTGATTCTGAAACTGCGAATGTACTGTCACAAATTTTGCCTGTAATATTTGAAAGAAATGAATTTGAAAAGACGTATTCTGATGCATGGTGGCAAAAACTCAAGGCGGGTACGGCGTGTTACGGCATATTTTGGAACCCTCGTAAAAATAGTGGTATAGGCGATGTTGAAATAAAGCAGATTGATATACTAAATTTATTTTGGGAAAGCGGCGTGAAAGATATAGAAAATAGCCGAAACCTGTTTCACACAGAGCTTTTTGATAATGATTATTTGTTATCACTTTACCCAGAGCTTGAGGGAAAGCTTAAAACCCCAACGATTGAAATGTCACGCTATATTTATGACGATGCCATTGACACGAGCGAGAAAAGCGTAGTAATAGATTGGTACTATAAAGTTAATAATGGCTCTTTTGACACGCTTCACTACTGCAAATTTTGCAACTCTGTTGTTCTTTATTCTACAGAGAATGAGGAGCTGACAAGGCACAAAGGGTTATACGAGCACGGGCGGTATCCATTTGTTTTTGACCCCTTATTTGTTGAGGAGGGAACACCGTCTGGATTTGGGTATGTTGATGTGATGAAGAATACACAAAAGCAAATTGATGTGCTTGGCGCTGCTATAATGAACAACGCAAAAATGGCAACAGCAGTAAGGTATTTTATCAACTCATCGGGCAGTGTAAACGAGGAGGAGTTTGCTAATTGGAACAATAATTTCGTTCATGTTGAGGGCAGCAATCTTGGTGAGGACAGTTTAAGGCAAATTAGAATTGCGCCGCTCTCTGAAATATATATGGCGGTACTCAACAACAAAATAGATGAGCTAAAGGAAACGAGCGGAAACAGAGACTTTTCTCAAGGTTCTACCTCAGGCGGAGTTACAGCGGCTAGTGCTATTGCCGCACTTCAAGAGGCGGGCGGCAAGCTTACAAGAGATATGATAAGAGGTGCATACCGTGCGTTTACAAAGCTAAACGAGCTTTGCATTGAACTTGTCAGGCAGTTTTATGATGAGCCGCGCTGTTTTAGAATAATAGGAGAGGGCGGCAGTGAAAACTATATTAGCTATAGCAATAAAGGGCTTAGAGCCGAAAATCAAGGCAGTGCCTTTGGTGTTATGCTTGGCAACAGGCTGCCAATATTTGATATAAAGGTAAGCTCTCAAAAGGCAAGCCCTTTTTCAAAGCTAAGCCAAAATGAATTGGCTTTGCAGCTTTATACAAACGGTATGTTTAACCCCGCCATGAAACAGCAAGCGATAATAGCAGTTGAAATGATGGATTTTGAGGGCAAAGCAGAGGTTTTAGCTAAAATAGCTGCGCTGCAATCACAGGGGGATATACAGCAATGACTACAGTATCAGTACAGGAGTATTATGACAGCTACATAATTTCAGTTGCAGGCCACGCTGGATTTGACGAGGTTGGAAAAGATATTGTTTGTGCCGCTATATCAGCGCTAACTTATACAATGATAAATGCGCTAAAGTGGGCAGAGGATGAAAACTGCCTTTATATAAGGGCGGAAAGCGTGGATGACGGAAGTGTTTATCTTGAAGTTTTACCATATGACTTTTCAAGAGAGAAGATAGACACAATTATTGAAACGTGTATTATCGGGTATTCACTTATAGAGGAGGATTATCCCGATTATATAACAGTAAGCGGTTAAATCCGCGTATGACACACCAGAAAGATGGTGAATAAAAAGGAGATTTATTTATGAAAAACAGCAGGTACAAACTTAACCTATGCGCCTTTTCAGGCGGTGAGGGAGAGGGGGCAATGGGAAGTAAAACGGGCGATGAAGCAGCACCCCAAAATGCTGACGCCGTGCAGAAAAACAGTACCGCACCCACTGCCGAGATAGACAAACAGCAGCAGTTCAAGGGTCTTATCGGCGGAGAGTTTAAGGACGAGTTTACAGAAAAGATGCAAAGCATAATTGACAAACGCTTTAAAGAAACAAAACTGCTTGAAGCAGAAAAAGAAACGCTGTCACCTTTATTATCACACCTTTATAAAGAGCACAATATAAAGGAGGGCGACCTTTTAGCACTTAGCGATACTATCTTAAAGCAAAAAGAAAGCAGTAAGGAAAGAGAGGCAGAAGCCTTTGAAAGAGCTAACGAAGAGGTTGCAAATTGGCTAAGTCAAAGCGAGCAGTTAAAAAGTGTTTATCCCTCTTTCGATTTTCGGCAGGAGGTAAAAGGAAACGAAAACTTTATCACTCTCCTAAAGGCAGGTATTCCCGTAAAGACTGCTTATGAAGTTCTTCACAAGGACGAAATAATAGGCACAGCTATGGAATATACTGCCCAAAAAGTTAGCGAGCACGTTGTAAAAGGGCTTGAGGCGAAAGCGGCTCGTCCAGTGGAAAACGGTTTAGGTGCAAAAAGTGCCATAGTACAAAAAACCGATGTAAACGCACTCACCGAAAAGGATATTACAGAAATATTAAAACAAGTTGAGGCAGGTGCAAACATAAAGTTTTAGCACCGCACAACAAAAGAAAGGAAATGAATTAATGAATTTACAGTTTTTTGCAGCAGGTGACCTTGTTAACAGTACACAAAATGGGGTTGCTGGAAACAGTCTTTCCGCAGAAATGAAAACATTTTATGATAAAACCCTTATAACGCTTTCTTCTCCCTATTTAATACATGACCAATTCGGTCAGAAAAGGGATATACCGAAAGGTGGCGGCAGAGAAATTGAGTTTAGACGCTTCTCTGCACTTCCAAAGGCATTAACCCCCCTTGTAGAGGGTGTTACACCAACGGGAAACAAACTCAACGTGTCAAGCGTAAACGCAGTTGTAGACCAATATGGTGACTATGTTGAGCAGACAGATTTACTGGAGCTTACGGCTATTGACAACACAATTGTTGAGGCAACAAAACAGCTTGCAGCACAAGCGGGGCTTACGATGGATACGGTAGTAAGAAATGAAATTGCAGGCGGAACTAACGTGCAGTATTGCCCAAGGTTTGACGGCAGCGAAGAAACTGCTGTGACTTTAAGAAGCAAAATAGACGCCACTTGCCTTTTAAAAGTTAAAGATATATTTAAGGCGGCAGCAGAGCTAAAAGCGATGAACGCACCTAAAATTGACGGCTACTATGTTGGTGTTATCCACCCTTATGTTGCGTATGACTTAATGCAAGAGGCAGGAAACCAGTGGCTTGATGTTCAAAAATATACAACACCTGAAAATATGCTAACAGGTGAAATCGGCTCTTTGGGCGGTGTGCGTTTTGTAGAGTCTACAGAGGCTAAAATTTTCAAGGGAGAGGAGTTAATTTCAGGGTACGATAGGCTATCTATGGTGTCTTCTTTATCTTCTCCGGGTAAGACTTTTACTGTAAATGAAACGATAACAGAGAAAGAAGCGGCAGCACTTTCAGGCAGAAAGATACTTATAGAGGGTATAGCGTATACAGTAAAATCCGCAGCAGCAGGAACGGGCGGCAGCGCATCTATTACAGTTATAGACAGTGATGGAAATATTCCCGTAGCAAGTACGGGAGCTGGAAAAGTAGTTTATGCAGGAGAGGGCGGAGCGGCAAACTGTGCAGTATTCGCAACGCTTATTTTGGGTGCTAACGCTTATGGCGTAACATCTGTAAACGGTGGAGGCATAGAGCATATTGTAAAGCAAAAGGGGTACGGCAACGACCCGCTTAACCAGAGAAGCTCTGTTGGCTGGAAGAGCCTAAAAGTGGCAAAAAGACTCGTTGAGGAGTATTTATTGAGAATAGAAAGCGGCTCTACATTTTCATCTACTGCAAAGGCGAACTAGCAACGAAAGAAAGGAATAATAAAATGGCGAAAAAGTCAATTACAAAAGACATAGGCGATAAACTTATAAGTGTTTTTATACCAAAACAAAATAGAAATGATACCCAAAGATTTGTATCTGTAAATGGGGAGAGAATTCTTGTGCGAACAGGTGTTGAAATTAAAATACCGCAAAGGTTTGCTGAGGTTCTTTATAACTCAGAGGCAATGCAGTCCGAGGCTGAAAACTTTATAGAGGCTAACTGCTCAATTTAACTAAGAAAAAGGGGGGCGGCAAAAGCCGCCTCCTAATGAGGGATAAAATGAAAATAAAAAAAGCTATAGAATACGCAGACTCATACATTAAAAATGATATAGATGCAGCGGTTAAACAACTTTGGCTAAAGGAGCTTGACGGCAACATAATGCAAAACCTTTACAGCGGATATAAAAAGGCACCATACGACAAAGAAAACGCATGGGCAAGGCATATTCTTCACTATCTTGGCAAAGAAAAAGAGGACTATCAGTATACAGAAGATGATTTACTGCTTATTAAGTTTCCCTTTGACGGTATTTATGTGCATTATCTTTGCATGCGAATGTACCTTGCATTTAATGAGCTAACACGTTATGAAAATGAGCAGGCTCTATTTAACGAAAGCCTAAAGGGGTATAAGGACTATATAAATCGTAGCTTAACATCAAATAAAAAGACAAAGTTTACGATAGGCAGGTGAAAAAATGGCAAACATAAAACGAGCGCCTAAAAGCATTGAAACAACGAGTGTTTTTTTCGGCTACAACAACAATAAAACAGCGGCAAACGGTGAGTTTACAGACACACTAAACTTAACCTCATCATACTTTCCGCTATTTGCATCAAGGCACAAAAGAGCAAGCTTTCCGCTCGTTACAAGCGAAGATGGGCTTTGTTCTCTTTTTGCAAAGGACAAGCTTTTTTACATAAATAATGGAAAGCTTTATTACGGCGGAGAGGTGGTAACGGGAATTAACCTTTCGCCCCTTATTACTAACAGGCAAATGGTTTCTATGGGGGCATATCTTTTAATCTTTCCTGATTTAATTTATGTGAATACGAGTGATGAAACAGATAAGGGCAGCTTTGCCGCATCTTTTACAACAACTGGCAGCACTGAGTTTTCGCCGTGCAGAGCAGACGGTACGGCATATGACAATTATATTGCTTCTGATACAGCACCAGCAGAGCCTAAAGACGGCAATTTATGGTATGACACCGAGAACAATTTGCTAAAGTGGTATAGCGAGCTTACAAGCATGTGGATAGCGGTTGAAACTACTTATGTAAAAATAGCAAGCCCCAATATCGGCAAGGCATTTAATAAAGGAGACGGTGTAAACATAAGCGGTGCTAGTGATGCACAGTTTAACGCCACCTTTGTACTTCCCGAAGTGTTTGATGATTTTATTGTGGTAACGGGGAATATTAGCTCTCCTATAATACAAAGCACGCCGATAACAATTAAACGTGAAGTGCCTGAAATGGATTTTGTTGTCTCTGGAGAAAATAGGGTGTGGGGCTGCAATTCTGAGAAAAACGAAGTTTATGCATGTAAGCTGGGCGACTTTAGGAATTGGAACTGCTTCGGGGGGCTATCAACAGACAGTTATGCGGCATCTGTTGGCACAGACGGAAAGTTTACAGGAGCTATTCGCTACCTTTCAAGCATCTTGTTTTTTAAAGAAAACTATGTTCATAAAATTTATAATACAAATCCACCATACATTATTTCAACCTCACGCATAAAAGGCGTGCAAAAAGGCAGCCACCGCTCACTTTGCATAGTAAACGGCAGTTTATTTTACTTGTCGCAAACGGGCATATGCATGTATGAAGGCTCACTGCCTAAGACCGTTCCAAACGTGCTTGGCACAGAGTATTACCATAGTGGGGTAGCAGGTGAGTTTAGAAATAAATACTATATATGTATGTCATCAGGAGTAGATAAAAGACAGCTTTTTGTGTACGACACAGAAAAAGATATATGGCATAAAGAGGGGTTTTATACAGATGCGATTGATATAAAAGAGTTTGCATCATATAATAGCAACCTTTTTTTTATATACAAAGATGAAGATGAAAATATGTTAAGGCTTGGGCTAATTGATACCGAGCAGCCTTACGGAGCATTTACAGGGCAGCTTTCAGGCTATAGGGAGGAGCCGTTTGTTTTATGGAGTGCTAAAACGGGCATGCTTGGCATTACAAATGCCTCTCACTCTTATGTAAAAACAGTGTTCATACGGTACAGTCTTAAAGATACAAAGGACGAAAAGAACCCTGCATTTATCAATGTGTATGCAAGGTATGACAGCACTGGAGAGTGGGAACTGCTTGACAGTACCACAGAAAGCGAAACGCACTCATATATATTAAAGTCACACATCTTACGAAAATGTGACCATATGCAGCTAAAATTTACAGGAAGGGGAGAGTGTAGGATTTACTCTATAACACTTTCCTATGAGATGGGGGGGCAGGCAGTTTGACTGATACAGTAAACACGACAGCAGACCTTAGAGGCTATTTAAACCAAATTGATGAAACATTAAAAACAGTGCTGCTCAGTCTTTCGGGAAGTGTTGGCGAAGTTAAAAACGTTCTAACGAAAAACGGGGAAATATCAAACAAGGTAAATGAGACAGTGTATTCTGTTGCCGTTAAGATGAAAAATGAGCATATAGAAAAGTTTGACGAGCTTAAAAGTGACATAATAAGAACAGCAGACGAGCTAGAGCAGGGGTACAAGGCTTATACGGACAGTACAGAAAATTCAATTATATCTGCCGTAGAGAGTGATTTTGTTGCAAAGAGTGAGTACGGTGACTATACCTCTGCAACAAACGCTACATTAGGAGTATATGACGGCAGAATAACGGCAAACACAAGTGATTTAGAAAGAATA
>DASRNG010000166.1:0-4122 GCA_035647555.1 Oscillospiraceae bacterium
CTATCCAGGTGTAGAAGTTACAAAAGACGGCACAATAATAACCACAACATACGGGCACTTTTCAAAAGAGCATACAGACGCTTACATTATGTCTGTAAAATTTAAGGAAAGCGATATTGATTTTAACAAGCCATTATAATACGCCGCCTTATTATAATATAATAAAAAATAATATGAGATTTCAACTCAATTATTCTCGTGCTAACCTAAATACTCAATTTGCTTTATAATGTTTTGTCTAAACATAAAAAGCACAATAGGAAGTGTAAACAAGCAGATAAGCAAAGAGCAAATAAAATATCCCGACAAAACAAAGGGATTAAAGACAATGATATCTTGCCTTATCCTTTGGCTTGCTATTTCTAAAAAAACAGCATTTAGCAGTACCGACACGAGCATTACTGCGAGCATTTCTCCAAAGTGATGTAAAATAACACGGAAACGGCTTATTCCCATAGCCTTTAATGTTCCCCATAGCTTTTTGTCATTAATATATTTCATTGAAAGAATATTAATAATATTAAACAGGCACACGACGAAAATAAAGACGGACAGGACAACAACGATAAGATTTAACGCATGAAGTAGCTGGTGTTTTTCTGATTCATTTTCGCGCTCAGAAACAATACTGATTTCAGGATAAAGCTGTTTCAGGTGATTGATACTGCTTTGTGTATCAGAATATACAGACGGGTCCTTAAGGTTAAAATACAGATGATTGTAGCTAAGATTTATCCCCGCATTTTGTAAAGCAGTATCACTGCAAACAAAAGCTATGCTTGAACCGCGAAACTTGTCATACATATAATCTGTTTCCTCTAACTTTACAATCGCACTCACCTTAAGGCTTAGCTCAAGTAGCCTTCTCTCCTTTGAAGGCGTACGGTAACCGTCTTTAGCGATAACCTGAATAACACTGACACTGTCACCAATGTTAAAAGTAGTATCGGCATTGCCGCGGCATACGACGATAACATCATTATTCTCATTAAACTCCTCCAAGCTCGCCGCACCTTTAGTATTTTCACCATGCAGCAGCTTTGAAATGAAACCGTCGTCACAAATATTTAACGGCGCATTATAAAGCTCACCTGACGGCTCTATTCCGTACTCTTCAAGCTCGGCCTCATATTCTTCGTCATTAAGCCCAGAGGTCTCTCGTACGCTTTGTAAATTCATTCCCTTATCGGTTTCACTGTCATTGTTTATATCTAAAATAACAGGAAAATTCTTAATATATGAAAAGGTATCAACCTCACTGTTACTTAAAATATTGTCCACATCGCTTTGTATAATTCCCGAAAAGGGGTTTGAGGGTATATGAAGTGACGCGAAAAACTCACCGTCAATATGCCGTATAGAATAGTGGTCACTAAAATCTATCTCATATTCATTTTTTATGGTTTGTGTATACATCCCTCCCATAAAAAGAACGAAATAGCATACGGACATTGAAAGCGCAACACCAAAATATATCCTCTTATTTTTAATAAGTGAGGCAATAGACCATTTTAGAAATACAGAACCGTGCTTTGAGGACTTACACTTTTTAATGCAAAACTTTTCAAGCTCTTTGCAATCGAGAGGCTTTTTATCCTTAATACGTAAAATTTTAATTATTCTGATAAGCAAAAGAAATGCCAATGTTATAAAAACACCTGACACAACGCTTAAAATAGATATATCGTATCTATAAAAGTCTATAAATCCGTCTACAATATAAGAAGACAATCCATATCCGCAGGCGATACCTCCAACAAAGCCTACAGGAAGCGCTATAAGATATAGCATAAGTAAATTTAATACTCCAAATAAAAGCATTGACAATGAGGAGGCTCCCAAGAATTTCAAGCTTTGAATCTGCTCCTCAACAACATTAGCGCTCAAAGATACAAAAGAGCCTAAAGATATAAGTGCAATAATAATAACGGCAAAAACGCTGATTATCAGTATTGCACGGGTAGACCCGCCCACGATACTCGTAAAGGATTGTTCAGAGAATTGAGGGCTTATAAACACTGGCGATGTGTACCTTTCGGAAAGGTTCTCTAAAAACCTTGTACTGTTGTTTTTAACAGAAATAACTGAAAACACTTCTTTCGGCTCAAGCGTTTCATCCTTAAATGTTGTAATAACGGATGGCCAAACAGATACCGTTTCATGCCTCATTAATTGAAATGCGCTATAATCACTTACTGTTCCGACAATTTTATAGTTTACACTTATTATTTCGCCGCCTGACTCCATCTCGAAAGAATAAACCTCGTTCAAGCGTGCCCCATTTAGTTTTTGTAATACGCTCTCCTCTATTATCACCTCTCCTGCTTTTTTTGGCAACCGTCCCTTTAAAAGCGTGATATTGGCTAATGAAAGCGCTTCATTTTCCATATACGCAACGCTGAACATATCGTTTAGCGCCTCCTGCGGAATATTAAGCGTTGCATAAACAAGGATTGTTGACGAATGATTAACTTCAGGCGATTCTTCAATTTCATCAAGCATATCGGCATTCTCTACACGAACAACGCCTGTGTAGGAGCCGTATAATTTATTAAGATAATCTTTATAGGATTGCCATACGGACATCCCAACAATAAATACTGAAACAATTGATACAATAAACAAAACAATTGCAGTAATAGAGGCAAATGTAAAAAAACGCTTGCGGAAAAGCGTCTTAAAGGTATAACTGCACATCAATCTAAACATTTTCTTGCCCTCCGGACACGATTTTACCGTTTTTTAAGGTGATAATTCTATCCGATTTGTTGGCAAGCTCGTCATCATGAGTCACAACAATGATTGTCTGATTAAATCTTTTTCGTAAAATCTGAAGCATGTCATATACGATTTCAGATGATTGTGTATCAAGATTTCCGGTAGGCTCGTCAAGAAGCAGCAATGATGGTTTGGATATCAAAGCACGGGCAATTGCCACACGCTGCTTTTCCCCTCCAGAGAGCTGTCCCGGCAAATGATTAAGACGGTCTTTAATTTCCATTGTACAAACAAGTTCTTCAAAATAGCTGTCGTTACGCTGCACTTTGCATATCTGCTGTGCAAAACGAATATTTTCTGCGACAGTCAACTCAGGCACAAGATTAAAAAACTGAAAAACAAAACCTATATTCTGACGCCTGAATGCCGAAAGAGCTTTTCCATTTAATTTTGTAATATCAACATTATTAATATAAATATGACCCTCGCTAACACAGTCAAGCCCGCCCGTAATATGAAGCAGTGTTGATTTTCCCGAACCGCTTTTTCCGCATACAGCTGTCATCAGCCCATCCTCAAAGCGGCACGAAACCCTGTCTAAGGCATGAACCTTATTAGCGCCCATATCGTAAATTTTTGACACACAGTCCAAAACAACCATATTATCATTCCTTTCGACCGTGCGATTAGCCTATACTAATCGCACGGTCTTTTAACAACTCAACTACTTATTTATAAAATCAATAACAACTATAAAATTATTCTAAAATATAATAACACATCGATTAATAAGAAGATATTATCTGCCACTGCCCTGAGCTATTATATATTTTTTTACTGTTGTTATTAGCTATTTGGTAATAATACCTAATGCTATATGCATCATCTACCAACATCCAGTCAAAAGCCTTAAGTATATCACTATATGAACTGCAATCAATATTACTATATGTTCTACCATACCATGTGCTACTATTGCTAGCGTTTAGTCCTGTTGCGGCTGATGTACCAATTAAAGTTTCACTAGGACCAACTATGTTATACCAATGAACTTTATATGCATAAATCTTTGTATTTAGTGTAGCGCTAGTAGAGTCACATTTTAAATTTCTATACCTATATTCTAATGTTGGTTGTGCAAGCGTTAAATATGTTGTGCTAAATGAGCTACTCGCATTCATATATGTGTTGTGTGTAGTGTTGCTTGTTAATGAATGTGACAAAATTGCATAAGCCGTAATAGTAAACAACATAATCAGGATAGAAAACATGCTAATAACACCTAATATCTTTTTTAACATTAAAAACACATCCTTTTAATAATATGTGTATACTCCATTTTTTTAAATTTAAGTATATTTTACAAATAATAACTAAATCACGAGAATCACCTATCCTTTACAC
>DASRNG010000167.1:0-8878 GCA_035647555.1 Oscillospiraceae bacterium
TACTTAAAAAAGCAAAAGCCAGCACTATTGTTCAAGAGGGAGACCCCTCTAATACGACAAAGACGACAGAAGAAGATAACGCCGGTCCGGTTGACAATACAATCGCGAGCGACAACACAGAAGACACGACGGCTGCGGGCAACGATTCCACAACATCCGGCGGCGGAACTACGGCACAACAAAAACAAGGAATGTCTAAAGCAGAGATTTTGAATATTTATAAAAATGCTGTTAACAAAGTTAAAAACAATGCGGCGGCGGGTTATACTAAAAAGGAATGGCAGTCCCTCCCAGAGCTTGATATTGGCACACTTGGTAAAATTCTTAACCCGTTTATTGACCGTTTTATGACACAAGAAGCCGATGCAAAGGAAGAAATCAATGCCAAGGGTTCTGATGAAGCTAAAAGGCGCTTTCCTGCTTGCACTCTTACAGACCTTAGCAAGATTGCCACTGCAACCTGTACTGAGTCGGGCGGCAACTATAATATAAAAATAGTAATGATTGATGAAAAAAATCCAAAGGAATCAAACAATTTCCTAGGTCAGATAACGAACTCTGTTCTTTATGAAGAGAGCATCCGTGAAGAGGTTGACGGTCTTGTTCTGTTTGGTTCTCCTCTTGTAGATAAAGGCTATACCTTTGATATAACGTATAATGCTTTTACAATTACTGCAAAAATAACGAAAGATGGTAAATTTATTTCACTTGAACACTTTGCAAATGTTCCGATAAAAGCAGATGCTAAGGTTGCCAAAATTTATAATTTAAACGGCACCGCAAGACTTGAAAACAACTGTAAATACTACGATTTCAAATATTAAAAGCTAAAAAGAAAAGACTGTAGCAATTTTATTTTGCTACAGTCCTTTTTACTTTATTTAAGGCATTTCCTATATAATTACTACTTCACAAATCTTGCAAAAAGAAGGGAGAAAAATAAAAGCCCCGCTGTGCTTTTCAGTGCCTGTGTGCAGTCAAGCAAAAGATTATATGGCATACTCCTGCTTGTGAATAAGTATGATAGCCCAGCTGCTAAAAGTGCTAATACAAGTACTGCAATTACAGGTATGTAAAGCTTTATTAGTGTTGACGAGAGGGGGGACAATGCCTTATAATGAGTTCGTAACCTTTCTATTAAATTGTTCATTAAATAACCACCTGATTTTAATATTAGATATTAGATAAAGTAAATTTCTTATTGATTTAACATCTTTAATTCATATTAATTATATAATTTTAGTAAGGATTAATCAATGGAAAATAGCGGCACCACAAAAATGCGGAAAAGGAGAAAAAATGGCAGGCAAAATAGGAGTATCAACAGCGTGTTTTTATCCCTTAGAAACAGAAAAAGCGCTTAAAAAAATATGTAGTAAAGGCGTAAAAAGCTGTGAAATATTCTTAAACACAACCTCTGAATTAGAGAAAAATTATATAAGTCACATGAAAGGCATATTATCAGAAAATGATGTTACTGTTACCTCTTTGCACCCGTTTGCTTCTTTCACAGAGTCGTATTCTCTTTTTAGTTCATATAAACGCAGGTTCGATGACACTCTTGAGATATACAAACGATATTTCGAGGTTATGAATATAATAGGTGCTAAGACCCTTGTTATACACGGGGGTAAACCGTCTCTATCTATTTCATATGAGGAGTATTTCGAGCGTTTTGGAGAGCTTTCTGCCCTTTCCAAAACATTTGGGCTAAAGACGGCACAGGAAAATATCGTGCATTATTTATCTGAAAGCCCTGAGTTTATCCTTAGAATGAAAAAGGCTCTTGGAGATTTATTTTATATGGTGCTTGACACTAAGCAGGCTTTTCGTGCCAAAGTTTTACCAGATGACTTTATTTTAGCAGTTGGTGAGAGCATAGTTCATGTGCATTTAAGTGATTATAATAAAAAAAGGGATTGTATTCCACCGCTTGCAGGCGACTTTGATTTTTTACATCTTTTTGATAGTTTAGAGCAAGTAAATTACAAGGGAGATTATACAATCGAGCTTTACAGCACGAGCTATGAGCATGAGGATGAAATCTTTGACTCAAGCTATAAGCTTGAAAAGCTCTATGAAAAAAGACTTGAAAATAAGCAGAATTAGTGGTATGATATGCATAAATAAAGCTATTTATACAAAATGTGGAATGACAGTGTTGAAAGGGGTTACACCTTATGAAATGTCCATTTTGTGCTTATGAAGAAAGCAAAGTTATAGATTCCCGTCCTACTGACGAGGGCGAACGTATCCGCCGCCGTAGGGAGTGTATAAACTGTGCAAAAAGATTTACAACATATGAAATTATCGAAACTGTGCCTATAGTCGTTGTAAAAAAGGACAAGTCAAGAGAGGTGTTTGACAGGGATAAAATTCTTGCGGGGATGTTAAGGGCATGTGAGAAAAGACCCGTATCATTAGACACTATTGAAAGAGCGGTTGACTTTATTCAGTCAGAGCTTCAAAACTCGCTTGACAGAGAGGTAAACTCTACAAAAATAGGTGAGCTTGTTATGCAAAAGTTAAAAGAGATAGATGAAGTTGCGTATGTTCGTTTTGCATCAGTTTATAGGCAGTTTAAGGACATTAACACTTTCAGAGATGAACTGAACAAACTGCTGGGCGATAAATAAAATATCTATAAAAAAAGACCGTGCCTTTTTGTAAGGCACGGTCAAAGTTTTCTGTTACTTTATAACTCTTATTTTCTTGACACAGTCAATCTTCTTTAATATGTCGAGAATGCTTTCAGAAATAATGTTTTCCGTATCAATAAGTGTATATGCAATGCTGCCTTTTGATTTATTGACAAGGTTTTCAATATTTACACCCTCTTTTGAAAATGCTGATGTTACCTGATTTATCATATTAGGGATATTATCGTGTATGATTGCAATTCTTGCCCCGTCTGGCTTTGGCAGCTCTACATTAGGGAAGTTTACGGAGTTTGTAATATTGCCGCTTTCTAAAAAGTCTGCAAGCTGTAGTGATGCCATAGAGGCACAGTTCTCCTCGGATTCAGGAGTAGAGGCACCAAGGTGAGGTATTGCAATTACTCCGCTTTCACCAATTAAAGTATCATCAGGAAAGTCTGTAGCATAAGCGGCTATTTTGCCATCATTCATTGCATAAAGCAAATCTTCACTGTTTACAAGTTCGCCCCTTGCAAAGTTCATTATTCTTACACCGTTTTTCATCATTTTGATACTGTCTTTATTTATCATTTCTCTTGTATTATTATTAAGTGGGAGGTGCAAAGAAATATAGTCAGACCTTTCAATAAGCTCGTCCAAATTATTAATATGCTTTATAGAATGAGAAAGGTTCCACGCTGCATCAACTGAAAGGAACGGGTCATAACCTAAAACTTCCATACCAAGTGCATGGGCGGCATTGGCAACGAGTACACCAATAGCTCCAAGCCCTACAACACCAAGTGTTTTGCCGTATATTTCAGGGCCTACAAAGGCGCTTTTGCCCTTTTCTACAAGACTGGAAACTTCATCTCCTTGCCCCTTTAATGTTTTGCACCATTCAATAGAGGGGATTATTTTACGAGAGCTTAAAAATAATGCGGTAATAACAAGCTCTTTAACGGCATTTGCGTTAGCGCCGGGAGTGTTAAAAACAACAATGCCTTTTTCTGTGCATTTATCAACAGGTATGTTGTTAACACCAGCGCCTGCTCTTGCTATTGCAAGAAGATTTTTCGCCAAATCCATGTCATGCATAGCGGCAGAGCGAACAATAATACCGTCGGGGTTTTCTATGTCGTCACTTATAGTAAATTTATCTTTATTAAATCTTGTAAGTCCGTTTTTAGAAATTTTGTTAAGCGTTAATATATTGTACATTGGTAAGGCTCCTTAAGAATTTTCTTTTTCGAAGTTTTTCATAAACTCTACAAGCTTCTGAACGCCGTCATATGGCATAGCGTTGTATATAGAAGCTCTCATGCCGCCAACAGAGCGGTGACCTTTAAGGTTTACAAGTTTTGCATCTGTAGCTTCTTTTACGAATTTAGCGTCAAGCTCTTCGCTTCCTGTTATAAAAGGTACATTCATAAGTGAACGGTCCTCTTTAATAACGGTGCCTTTAAATAAATTGCTGCTGTCAAGAAAATCATAAAGCAGTTTAGCCTTTTTTTCATTTCTATCTTTCATAGCAGCAAGGCCGCCTATGGACTTAATCCAGTCAAGCACGAGTTTACAAATGTAAATTGTATAGCAGGGGGGAGTGTTGTAAAGAGAGTCACTGTCCGCCATAATTTTATAGTTCATCATCGTTGGCGTACTCTTGCGTGCACTACCTAGCATATCCTCACGAATAATAGCAATTACAAGGCCTGCTGGTGCAATGTTTTTTTGTGCGCCGCCATAAACCATGGCAAACTTTGAAATATCAAGCGGCTCAGAAAGAAAGTTGGATGAAATATCTGCTATTAAAGGTATATCGCCCGTGTCTGGAATATCTTTATAAACAGTGCCGTAAATTGTGTTATTTAAGCAGATGTAAACATAATCGGCGTCTTTATCAAAGTCTTCCTTTTTTGTTTTTGGGATATATGAAAAGGTTTTATCCGCAGAGGACGCTACTGCTCTGGCAGTGCCGTATTTTTGAGCTTCTTCATATGCTTTTTTTGCCCATTGACCTGTAATTATATAATCAGCTTTACGAGAGCCATTCATAAAATTAAGCGGTATAGCTGAAAACTGAGCGGAAGCGCCGCCTTGTAAAAATAATACCTTATAATTATCAGGAATCTCCATAAGCTCACGCAGAAGTGCCTCGGCATCTTTAATAATATTATCAAAAAGTTTTGAGCGGTGAGACATCTCCATAACAGATTGCTGTGAGCCTTTATAATCAAGCATTTCAGATGCGGCTATTTCCAAAACATTTTCTGGAAGCATAGAGGGGCCAGCGGAAAAATTAAATACATCTCTCATATCAAATTCACCTTTCAGATTTGTTTAACTATTTAACAAAGTTATACTACATATTCCCCTATATTGTCAATACATTGTTACAAAAATAACAAAAGATTGCCGTTATGTACAAAATACATAACGGCAAAATATGCTATATTGTAATTATTTATGCCTTGTCTACACTAAAAGTAACTTTTTCCCCGTTAATATCCCACTCTTTTGTGTAGCCTGAAGCTCCTCCCTCTACAATGCTATTAGCAAGCACATCTACACTAATTTCATCTGTGTTTTTATCTATAACACTTTTAATTCTTTCATTTTCAGAATACGTTACATTAATTCTATCCATAACATTAAAGTCTGCCTCTTTTCGCATTGTTTGGATTTTTGAAATAATTTCTCTTACAAAGCCCTCTTCAATTAAATCGTCTGTAAGCGAAGTGTCAAGCACTACTGTAACAGCATTTTCAGAAACAAGGTGGAAATTCTCTTTCTGCACTGTTTCAATGATTAGGTCTTCTGTTTCAAGCACAATATTTTCGCCGTCAACCTGAAGTTTTAGTGCGCCTTCATTATCAAGCTGTTTTTTAGCCTCGTCACCATCTGCATTTGCAAGAAACTCACGAATAGCACCTAGAAACTTGCCGTATTTCGGTCCTACAGTTTTTAGCTGCGGCTTAAAGCTGTATGAAGAAAATTGTGAAGTATCATCAATGTATTCTACAGCTTTTATATTCAGTTCATCTTTTATAATGCTTATAAACTCGTCTGGCAGAGCGTGCTGTGATGAAACAAGAATCCTTGAAAGGGGCTGTCTGTTTTTAACTGCCGCACCATTTCTTGCGCTGCGCCCAAGAATAACAATTTTAAGAACCTCGTCCATATTTTCCTCAAGCTCGTTATCGATAAGCAAGGAGTCAGAAACAGGGTAATCGCAAAGATGCACACTAACAGGTGCATTTTTGTCTACCGAGTGAACAAGGTTTCTGTATATATCCTCTGCCATAAAAGGAACCATGGGGGCAGAAAGCTTTGCTACGGTGACTAAGGCTGTGTAAAGCGTCATATACGCATTAATTTTGTCTTTAGGCAGACCTTGTACCCAGAAACGTTCACGCCCTCTGCGGACATACCAATTGCTCAAATCATCTGCAAAACTCATAAGCGCCTTTGCTGCCTCTGGAATGGCATAGGCGGCAAGGTTGCTGTCAACTGTGTCAATCAGCGTATTTAGCTTTGAGAGCAGCCACTTATCCATAACGGTTAAGTCTTTATAGTCAAGCGTGTATTTTGATGCGTCAAACTTATCAATATTTGCATACAGCACGAAAAATGCATACGTATTAAGCAGCGTACCCATAAATTTGCGCTGCCCCTCAATAACTGCATTACCGTGAAAACGGTTTGGGAGCCATGGTGCAGAGTTTGTGTAAAAGTACCAGCGAATAGCATCTGCGCCATAGGTTTTAAGAGCATCAAATGGGTCCACGGCATTGCCTTTAGATTTAGACATTTTTTGACCATTTTCGTCTTGAACATGACCTAAAACAAGCACATTTTTATAAGGAGCTTTGCCAAAGATTAATGTTGATATGGCAAGAAGTGAGTAAAACCACCCTCTTGTTTGGTCTACTGCCTCTGAAATAAAGTCGGCAGGGAACTGATTTTCAAAAAGCTCTTTATTCTCAAAAGGATAGTGATGCTGTGCAAAAGGCATAGCGCCGCTATCATACCAGCAGTCTATAACCTCTTTAACACGTTTCATATCATGTTGGCATTTGCTGCACTTAATTGTAACTTCATCAATATAAGGGCGGTGAAGCTCCACTTCTTTAGGGCAGTTGCCGCTAAGCTCTTTAAGCTCCTTTATAGAGCCTATAGAAAGCCTATTTCCGCACTCACACTCCCAAATATTAAGTGGAGTACCCCAGTAGCGGTCCCTGCTTATTGCCCAGTCCTGTACATTTTTAATCCAATCGCCAAAGCGGCCTTTGCCAATGCTTTCAGGAATCCAATTTATTGTATTATTGTTGGCAACAAGCTCATCTTTAACTGCCGTCATTTTAATATACCAAGACTCACGTGCATAATATATTAGTGGCGTATCACAGCGCCAGCAATGCGGGTAGCTGTGTGTAAACGGGGGAGAGCTAAAAAGCAGCCCTCTATCTTTAAGGTCAATAAGAATTTCCTTGTCAGCATCTTTGCAAAAGACACCAGCCCAATCAGTTTCCGCCGTCATGTTTCCTGCATTATCTACAAGCTGAACGAATGGCAATTCATATTCTTTACCTACATTTGCATCATCTTCACCGAAGGCAGGCGCAATGTGAACAATGCCTGTACCGTCTGAAAGTGTTACGAATGAGTTGCAGGTAACATAAAAGCCTTTTTTGTCAGTATCTTTAGCAAAGTCAAATAAGGGTTCATACTCTTTATGTTCAAGGCTTTTTCCCGCAAATTCATCAAGAACTGTGAAACCCTCTTCAAAAAGACTTTCAGAAAGCTCTTTTGCGACATAGTAAACAAGCCCGTCTTTTTCAGATTTTAGCTTTACATACAACTCGTCAGGGTTTACACAAAGTGCAACGTTTGAGGGCAGCGTCCATGGTGTAGTCGTCCATGCAAGAAAGAAAGAATCTTCATCTTTCACCTTAAAACGCACAAAGGCAGAGCGCTCTTTAATCTCTTTATAGCCTTGCGCTACTTCTTGTGTGGAAAGGGGAGTGCCGCATCGTGGGCAGTATGGGACTATCTTAAAACCTTTATATAAAAGACCTTTATCCCAAATTTGTTTTAATGACCACCAAACAGACTCTATATATGAATTATCGTATGTTACATAAGGCTCGTCCATATCTGCCCAAAAGCCAACAGTACCAGAGAAGTCTTCCCACATTCCCTTGTACTTCCAAACGCTTTCTTTACACTTATTAATAAATGGCTCAAGCCCATAATTTTCTATTTGCTCTTTACCGTCAATTCCAAGAAGTTTTTCAACCTCAATTTCAACGGGCAAACCATGTGTGTCCCACCCTGCTTTACGGGGTACATACTCACCTTTCATTGTATGATAGCGTGGAATCATATCCTTAATAACTCTTGTAAGAACATGCCCTATATGAGGCATGCCGTTTGCTGTAGGCGGGCCGTCATAAAACGTAAAGGTAGGGCCGCCCTCCCTTAGCTTCATGCTTTTTTCAAAGATTTCGTTTTCATTCCAAAAATCAAGTATTTGCTTTTCACGTTTAACAAAATCAAAATCTGATGAAACTTTTTCATACATATATATTACCTCCGTAAGAATTACCTGTGTAATAAAAATCCCCGTCCCATACAGGACGAAGAGTAAAAAATCCTGCTGTCAAGTATATCACGGAGGGTTATAGTTGTCAATCAAAAGAGGGCAAAAGGTTAGTTATTGATTTTTTGAAACAACTACTGTATAATACTAAAAGAAATTCTCCATGGAAGAAAAGAGGGGTAACATGCCAAGGTACAAGAAAGTCTTAGTTATAATAAACCCACGTTCAGGCAGGCTAAGGGTTCGCTCACAACTGTTTGATATTGCAAGCTGTTTTTCAGAACATGGCTGTGAAACAACCGTGTTTACAACAAGAGCAAGGGGAGATGCCGAAAGGTATGCTGCTGCAATGGCAGACCGTTTTGATATTGTTGTTTGCCGTGGAGGTGACGGAACGCTAAACGAGGTAGTAAATGGCGTTATGCGGGCAAAAGAGAAAAAACCGATAGGATACCTGCCGGCTGGCACATCAAATGACTTTGCTCACACACTTGGCATACCATACGAGGGGAAAAAGGCAGTTTCAGCTATTTTTAATGGCTCTCCTGTGCCTCATGATATAGGAATGTTTAATGACGAAAGATATGTAAATTATACAGCATCATTCGGGCTTTTTACAAAGTCCTCATACTCTACCCCG
>DASRNG010000168.1:0-4637 GCA_035647555.1 Oscillospiraceae bacterium
GTCTAAGCCTTTACTTTACACCTTTTTTAGCGGGTTGAAAGGTCCTGCTTTAGCGCCGGCAATAGTAAACTCTTTAGTATTTATTTTGTTTACACTGCTTGAGCCTTTAACTAATTATGCAAAAGACATCTCTTATACAAATGAGGCTGGCGAATTAGTTGTTATAAAAGCTACGGAAATGTACAAATACTTTGTGCTGTCTGCAAGTGATTTAACATCAGTACTGCTTTTAATATGTGTTATTGCTACAAGTATCGCGGCGGCAGTTTTCTCATTTAATTTTATAACATCTAAAAAGACCGTCAATGTTTATTATAGTCTTGGCATATCAAGAGATAAGCTTTATTTTGGAAAATATGTGTCTGGTGCGGCTTTAATGATTCTATCTATCGCCATTCCATTTTTATTGGCGTTCGTCTCAAATATAATTTTTCTTGGCTACTCGAAAACACTTTTAATGGTAACATTATTTTACATTTTAAGTTTCTGTGCAACCTCTTTAATTGTTTTTTCTATAACTGCCGCAACTTTTTCAGCTGTTGGAACTTTCTTTGAGGCGACTATTTTCTCTACTATTATACTTGCCTTTCCTACTATTATTTTCATGAGCATTGAAACGTTTATGAGCAACTTTGTTCATGGCACTCCCTATGGCAGTGTCTTCCACTATTCAAACCTCCCCTCTTATTCCTTTTACGATGCTGCATCTGAAAAACTGATATGGAAACTTGACTTTCTAAACCCTCTGTTTTTTGATTACAGCACTCTTTCAAAATGGGGCGCTATGGACCCCTCAGGTGTAAACGATACGTTAGTACTTCGCTATGGAAACCCAGAGCAGCTTTCGTGGTACCCTTCTATATTAAAAGCTATTTGCTGGATTTTAATATCGGTTACTATAATGTTTATAGGTACTTTCCTTTTTCAAAAAAGAAAAGCAGAGATTTGCGGTTTTATCGGCACAAACAAAGTGCTTAACACATTTGCTACTTTTACAGTGGGCTTCTTCTTCCTTAGCACAGCCATTTCTGTTACCTTTAACCACATCTCTCTTTTACTAACGCTCGTAATAGCCTTTATTATATTTACTGTTATTTATATAGGGCTTGAGCTTGTACTGCTTCGTGACTTTAAAAAGTTTTTACGCGGTCTTTTCAAATTACCTATTGAACTTGCTGTTACAGGTGCCATTATAGCAGTGTTTATTACAGGTTTATTTGGTTTTTCCTCAAAACTTCCTGATGCTTCAGAAATTGTAAAAGTTGCTGTCACTCCTATTGGAATTTCAAATGAATATGGATTTTCGCAAAATGTTGGCTACTCTACTTTATCAAATATGACGGAAGATTTCTCTTACTCTACTTCAACAGGGCTTGTTGATGGCTTTACATCTCAAAAAGATATAAAACTTATAAGTGAACTGCATGAAAAGCTTATAAAGCTTGGCAAAGTTAAGCCGTTAGAATATTTTGATGAAGCAAATGCTACCACACCTGAAGACGAGCGAGTTTTAAAAACAACTTTTCAATTTGTATACACACTTAAAAACGGAAAGACGTTAATGCGCAGTTACAATGCTGCAACTCCTGATATAATAAAATCATTTTTAGATATTGAAAAGACAGATTTATTTAGCCAAAGACTAAATAAAGTGTTTAATGAAAAACTTTCTGCTGAAAAGCTTGACATAATTCAAGATAAAGCAAGTGATAGCGACTTTTTAGAGTATGCGAAACAAATAGTTAGAAATGAGAATAACAATATTTCTATATTAACTCAAAACGGTACTTCAACTCTTAACCTAACATTCACAATGGCAGAAAAAGCAGAGCTTGCGCGCTGCATTTATATGGATTTATCAAAAAGAACGGTAGAGGAAAAATACTTTCCAAAAGAAAATCCTCTTGGTGTTATAAGTTTTACTTATGAAGAATACTTCAAGTCATATGATGACTTGAATACAGACGGTTTTTTTACATTCCCACATGACATGGACGACGAGAGCGCAACCGATGAAAGTACAACAGACGAAAGCACAACTAATGAAAGCAGTACCACAATTTCAGACACTACTTCATCCACCTCAACCACGCAAAAACAGCCTCTTAAAATCTCTCCGCTTTCTGCCGCGCCTTTCTCAGATGAACAAACAAGCACTTCTTCTGAAGTTACAACAACAGAGCAAATAGAAAGTACTACTAATTCTGAAAACAATATACCTGTACCAGAAACCGAAATAGATGAGGAACAGGAAGCAGAGGCTGAAGGAATAATTCTTGACAATGCTATTAAATTTGAAAAACGGTCTTCAAGATATTTAATAGGGAAAGGCCCTGCAGGACATAACCCACTTCAAATTGTGCTTACAAGTGATATGGAAAACACAATAAGATTTCTGAAAATAAAAGGTCTTTATGATGAGCTTTTAGACAAATCCACTTACACATCTGCACAGGTTATTTCTGTTCCCCGTTTTAATAGACATAATGCTTATTCCAGTTATTATAAGTATGATTCTACTGACCGTTTGTTTAGCGGCTCGTATTTAGTAGAGCAAAAATCAAGCAAAGAGCAAGACCCTTACAACTATTTTCATAGTAACTTTGACAATTCAAACAATTATACGGCCCTTTCTGCAAATGAGGTATCAGAGCTTTATAAAGCATCAAAATTCATTTATTATAACAACTTTGAAACGGGTTACTATGTTAGATTTATAACCTCTGACAAAACAGAAAAAGTCACAATGTTTATACCAAGTGCACTAATATCTACTGGTATGAAAAATAAGATTGAACAGTTTGAGTCTTCTAACGACTACTATAAATCTAATGGAAATGTACATTATTATTAACACTGAGAATTAAAACGACAAAGCGCCGCACATTTTTTCGTGTGGCGCTTGACTATTGCTTCTATATAATATATTGTATTATACAAATGTTTATCATCTAACGTAAACACATAAAACGGGAGGTACATACATTGGTGAAAAGGAATTTTAAAGGCAAACCAGCAAAGATGAAAGAGTCACTTCAAAGGCTCGCTATAAGGCAAAAAAGAGAGGATAACAAAGAGCTTGAAAAAAAGCTTTTAGCGTTACCTAAAACAAAGCTTACAGCCGCACAAAAAGCACGTTTACCTGATTTTTTTAATGACTGCACCATAAACTGTGTGTTTGAGGAAGAAAAAACCGGGGTCCTTTGGATTGGTACAGATAAAGGACTTTGGCGACTTAATGAAAAAGAAGAAGAACCGCTTAATGTAGTACAGCACTTTAGAGCTACTGCTTATATGCTTGACAATAATGTGCTCTCTGTTACAGGCGACAATGATAACGGCGTATTTGTGCTTACAGATACGAGCGTTTCGCATATTGAAATGAAATATATGTCTACACAGGAAAAGGCTATATTCCTGTCAGATATGAACTATAAGCACATACAGCGCAGAGGAATGCTAAGCGGTGCTTATTGGAACGAGAAAACGAAAAGCTGGAAAGGCAGAGAGTCTGATAATGACGGTCTTTGGACTTCTCTTGTAGCTATGGGTGATATTTGCCGCTATGCCGTACTTCGTGACAGCAAAACGGCATCTAAAAAAGAAGTGGAAAAAGCAAGGGAATTTGCTATGCGCTGGACAGAGGCTTTGTTGCTTTTAGCGTATATTCCGGCGAGGAAAGGCAAAGTTCCCGCATTCGTGCGTTATAACAAGCCGCACACAAACAGGGCCTCTAAGGACTATTTGCTTGAGGGCAAGGACGGCACAATAAATCTTCCCGAAAACGGGCCCGCAGGCTATATTTTAAGCAACATTGGAGCGAAATACCCCGAAAATTGGGGTACAGAAGGGCTGCCTGAAGTTGAGTTCGTAAATATCTCCGGTTATATAGCGCGCTCATACCATGTAAATGACCCCGAGAATGACCCTGTTCCCATTAAAGATGGCGTGTTTTTCAAAAAGATGTATGACGATACGGGAAAAATTATTTCCTTTAGAATACCGTCACCTACACACAAAGGCGACGATATGGCAGAGCCGCTGTATGTTGACAGCTCTATGCCTATTCCTGATAGACTTAGAAAGCTTTATACAGACGGAGTAAACCCCCATACAGGCAAAAACTTTACAGATACCGATATAATTTATAAATGTGACACTTCAAATGACGAGCTTGTGGGCCACTATGCTATATGGCACCTTGCATATGATGTGTTTGCAAAAGAGGATGAAGAGCTTGCTAAAATTATAAAGGATATTGTAGCGCTCCATGCAGAGCATCTTACCGATAATAATCACTGCCTTGTTGATGCAGGCGGTCAGCCTACCTCCTGGGCGAGAATGAGCCGTGAATACTACCTTAACGCCTTTAGCAGCGGCTTTACGGACGCTCCTCTCGGAACTATGATTTTGCTTCAGCTTTATAAAGTTGCACACCACATTACAGGTGACGAAAAATGGGATAAGGAATATAGAAAGCTTGCCCTTGACGAGCCGTACAGATACGCTGACCTTGCCGCAGAACACTATGGACGGTATGCTATGGTTGCGAAAACATTTGTAGATGATGAGGATAGTGAGGAAGAAATTTTCACGCAAATTGTGAAAATGATGAATTATTCTGATATTCGTATGGC
>DASRNG010000169.1:0-21486 GCA_035647555.1 Oscillospiraceae bacterium
ACAGTAAAAAGGGCTCCCGCACAAAAGGGAACAAAAAGCTACAAGGAAACGCGCCGAAGCGTTGAGTTTCAGCGCATTTTTGGTATAATTGGAGTATAAAAAAACCAATTATACCAAAAAAATTATAGCAAATTCCCGAGGAATTATCAATTGAAAATTAACAGCGAACTGGAAGTTTTGCTGCCGGCTGATAAATCAGTGCGTCTTCTGAGCGACATGATGGAGAAATTGGACTATATAAAGCTGTATAAAGCTTACGCCCGTGTAGGGCGAAAACCGAAGACCTCACCGGTCATTATGTTCAAGGTTTTGGTATACGGATAAATGGAAGGCAAATTCGAAGCCAACGCCAACAAGTATATGTTTGTGTGGCGAAAAAGTGTGAGGAAGCATCAAAAGCGTCTGGAACAGAAGCTGACCGGAGTCATATCGGAATTATGCATGCAATACGGCTGGAAGGACGCTGAAAAGCTTAAAGATAATCGTTTTAAAGCTAATAAATTCTAATTCTACCGTAATTCTATCTTTAGTGGGTGTTAGTTCTGCCTAAAAAAGATTATGATTTTATCAAGGATAGGGAGGTAATCAATGCCGCAATTAGGAAATTAGTGTATTTAGAAAAGTATTGACGAATTAGGCGTTTTGTGTTATAACATTAATATAAATAAAAAATAAGGAAATTAAGGAAAAAAATGTTAAAATGAAACGAATAAAATTGCAGCAAGTGATTTCTTTTATTTGCGTCATTACTTTGCTTACCGCATCAGTAGGAACGCAAATTGGTTATGCGGCGCCGGAAATGACTGTACAAATTTTGTTTCTCAGTGCTTACATGCGGGGGGAATGATATATTTAGGCAATATTCTTACTCGTACGGAAAACGGGACTTGGCGATACGATACATTATTAAATAAATATTATGCTTCATATACTTGGGGCGGTGCAGATAATTTTGCGTGGCATTGGGGTCACGACCCTAACGGTGTTGGTCAGCAAAGGGCGTATATGACTGTAATATACCCCAACGCTCAGGCGGCGTTAGACGATTATGACAATTTTGTTTTTCCTAATTTTTTTGATGGAGATGTAGTTCAAACCGCAAGTTCTACCGGTGTTTCGCATACTATGATTATACATGATCAATTCGAACAAACAGAATTCTACAATCCTGATATGTATTTAGCTCAACACACTAATAATCGGGTAGAAAAATCACTTTATGAAATGTTAACTATTTATAGAAATGACCCTAATACAATGTTTATTTTTCATAGAATAAAATAACTTTTAAGAAAGTTAACATTAGAACAGATAAATGAGGTTAATAATCAGGAGGCGGTTTGTGTATGAAAAAAAGATCTTTGTTTATCGCGGCGGGAGCGATTACTCTGGCGCTGTTGACGGTTTTCGTTATTCTGTTGAGCAAAAACCGGGTTCCCGGAACCCGCTTAAACGGGAATTCGACAAACGCCTCCGGGACGCAAAAGCCAGTTGGCAATACGGATAATAATATCGGCGTTACGGGAAACGCGGACCCGTCAATGCCGCAAAATACGGAAAAATATCAAATGTACAGTAACAGCAGTGCCACAAAATTTGAATATGAGCTGAAAAGTTCTTACAATTCACGGGAAGAAGTTTTGCGGGAAATTGACGATTTAAACACATGTTATAAATATTTTTGTGATAAAAAAGAGTCGTCTGTTGTCTCAAAGGCAAAGGAGACAAGAGATGGGCTAATGAACATTTTAGAAGAAAAGATAAAGGCCTATCCGCCAAGCGACGAAGAAATTCTGAAAAGCAAAACATACGTTATGGAACAACGAATAGACGGTTTAGCGATGCTCGTTTATACAGCGGAATTTGATTTGAATAACCGTCCCGACAACGAGGAATACAGGCAAATATATCAAACGCGCAAAGCGGAATATGATGAAGCAAAGGGAATTGAGGATAAATATAAAAATGGAGAGATCACCGTAGACCAAGCCCTGGAACGGCTGGGCATTAACTATACGGGTCTGCCTTATTGAGCCGTGCCGGCTTCCGTCACCTTAAGTAAGCGGGGCTCCCACACTTTTTCTATTGTGCGGGAGCCTCTTTTATAAAGCATTTTTATAAAGCAAAATAATAATATATTCCGCCTAAAACTCCGGCGCCGAGCATAATATAAAGCTGATTTATCTTTATCTTTTTTACTCTTAAAATAACAAGACATAAGGCTATCGCCGCTATTGCAAAAAAATCTATTTCAAGAAAAGTCATTTTATAAGTTTGTTCGTGCATAAGGGCGTGCAGCGCTATAGTTATGCCTGCGCTTGCTATAAATGCTGTTACAGCAGGGCGCAGGGTCTTTAGCACATTGTCAACCACTCTTAGATTTCTATATTTATAATATATAACGGCAAGTGTTAAAACAATAATAAATGCAGGTGTAATAAACCCAAAAGTTGCTACAAATGCACCCTTAAAGCCTAAAAGTTTTGTGCCTACAAATGTGGCGGCATTAAGAGCTATAGGGCCCGGCGAAAACTCTGATATTGCTACAATGTCCATAAACTCCTCATATGTTAAATATCCAGTATCCACAACGGCATCTTGTATAAGCGGCAACGAGGCATATCCGCCGCCTAATGTGAATAAGCCGACTTTGAAAAACGCCCAAAATAATGTTAATAAATTCATTTTATAATTCTCCCTTTTGCTTGTCACCCGTTTTGCGTTTGCTGATTGTTTGAATAAATGAACTTATAATTCCAATGAATATACAGCCAAATGTTACAAGGATAACATTAACTTTTGCAAAATAAACGAGCAAAAAAGAAATGAGCAATATAAAGATTGATGAAACTTTTCTTTTTTTAAGTATAGAGCTTACCATTCCTATTACAACATCAATGATTACTGCGGCAACTCCAATTTTTACACCTGATAAAAAAGCGTAAGCTATTTTATTGTCCTTTAGTGCCTCATATGCTGAATAAATAAGCGTAATACTTATAAGCGGCGGGATAACCGCCCCTAAAGATCCTATAATAGCACCCAAAACTCCCCCTGTGCGGTAGCCTACAAGAACAGCGGTGTTTACTGCCATAGCACCTGGGGAGGACTGTGCTATGGCTATAATATCTATCATCTCTTCAGATTTTATCCACTTGAGTTTATCAACATATTCTTTTTTCATAAGAGGCACAATTACATAACCACCGCCAACAGTGAATGCGCTAAGAACAAACACTGATGTAAAAAGCTTAAAATAAAATTTTGGAGTTTTTTTAAAAATTGCACCTTCTGTATTTTTATTCAATCTCTGGCAGCTTATCAAAGCTGTTTTTCAACTCCTCGTTAGTTGGTATATAGTTAGTCATATTCTTACCCATAAAGTTGCTGTATGCACTCATATCAAAATAACCTGTACCCGTAAGTACGAATAAAATCGTCTTCTCTTCGTTACTTTCACGGCATTTAATAGCCTCGTCCATAGCAACTTTAATTGCATGGGAAGACTCAGGTGCTGGAAGAATCCCCTCAATTTGTGCAAACTTAACTGCAGCTTCAAAAACACCTGTTTGGTCAACAGCTCTTGCCTCGTCTATAAGCTTGTCATCATAAAGCTTGCTTACAATTGGTGACATACCGTGATAGCGCAGCCCGCCTGCATGGTCAGCTGATGGAATAAAGTCACTTCCAACTGTGTACATCTTTGCAAGTGGTGTAATTTGCCCTACATCACAAAAATCATATGAGTACTTACCTCTTGACAAAGATGGGCAGGATTTAGGCTCAACAGCGATAAAGTAGGGATTATGTGTTTTCTTAATTTTATCCCTCATAAATGGAGATATAAGCCCCCCATAGCTTGAGCCGCCGCCAACACAGCCTATAATAATATCAGGATATTCGTCATAAAGCTCCATAGCCGCTTTGGATTCAAGACCTATTATTGACTGATGAAGAAGCACTTGATTTAGCACAGACCCTAAAACATAACGGGTGTTTTCATGAGATACTGCATGCTCTACAGCCTCTGTAATGGCGCAGCCTAAAGAGCCTGTTGTGTCCCTGCCAAGCTTTTCAAGCATAGCTTTGCCTGAATTTGTTTTATCTGACGGGCTTGGTATAACATTAGCCCCAAACACCTGCATAACCGTTCTTCTTTGTGGTTTTTGATTATAGCTGCCTTTTACCATATACACAGTTAAATCTATTCCAAAATGTGCGCATGCCATTGAAAGCGCTGTGCCCCACTGCCCTGCTCCCGTCTCTGTTGTAAGGTGCTTTAAGCCTTCCTCTTTTGCATAATATGCCTGTGGTATAGCAGAGTTTAGCTTATGGCTGCCTGAAGTGTTGTTGCCCTCAAACTTATAATAAATTTTTGCAGGAGTATCGAGCGCTTTTTCAAGCTCATATGCACGAACAAGAGGCGCTGGGCGGCAAGTTTTGTAGTAATCTATTATTTCTTCTGGAATGTCTATATAAGCGTTTTCATTATCAAGTTCCTGACGGGAAAGCTCACGGCAAAACACTTGTGACAAATCGTCAAGAGTTGCTGGTTTTCTTGTATCAGGGATAAGAAGGGGCGGCGCTTTATCCGTCATATCTGCGCTTATATTGTACCATTTGCGAGGTATATACTCCTCAGGTAAAATAATTCTGTACGGTACTTTTTTCATTGTAATCTCCCTTTCTTTTGTGTATAAATATAAAAAAATCCTGCCCCTATTACGGGACAGGATAATAATAACCTGCGGTACCACCCGAATTGATGCTTTGCACCCACTCGTTTAACGCACTTTTATGCGCCCTTCATTGATAACGGGTGAAGCTCCCGTCAGCTACTACTTGGTTGCCCTTTCGCTCTGCCCTCACGAGTCCATTCATCTAAGACTTTACTTATCGCAATCCCACCGCCTGCGACTCTCTTAAAGCAAGTGCAAAAATTACTTCTCTCGCTCATTGGTTTGTGTTTAATATCATAATATGACATTTTCGTAGTTTTGTCAACACTTTTTTGTTTTTAATTTTTGGGCTCTATTTTCCCATAACGAAATTCGCCCTCTATATCGGCTTTTGGCGCTCTTTCTTCACGTGGTTCTGGTTTATATGGCGCCCTTGTATCACGGCCCCTGCCGCCTTGTCTACCCTTTCCTCTGTTATACCCGCCTTGACGACTGCCGCCTTTAGGGGTGATAACAACTCTTCTGCTGTCCCCCTCACCTATTGAGTGAGACTCTACACCATCAACATCTTGTACTGTTGTATGAATAATTCTTCTTTCATAAGGGTTCATCGGGTCCAGCACTGAGTTTCTGCCGTATTTTAGAACTCTTTCAGACTGACGTTTAGCAAGATTTTTAAGCGTTTCTTTTCTTCTATCACGATAATCGCCTATATTAAGAGTTATTCTTCTGCTTTCTTTTACGTCACGGCTTACAGATAAGCGAACAAGGTATTGCAGAGCATCAAGAGTTTCGCCGCGTCTGCCTATGATGTTACCATAATCACCTTCGCTCGAAATATCAAAAAGTATTTCATCTTCTGTTTGTTTTGCCTTTATTTCAGCGTCTGTAAAACCCATTCCAAAAAGAATGTTTTGTAGATATTTTAATGGCTCACTATCACTTAAATTATCTTCTGTGGTTTCCTTAGTTTTTTCAATTTCTACTGCCTTAGTTTCCTGTGCCTTAGTTTTTACAGCTTTCTCTGCCTTTTCTGTTACAGGCTTTGTCTTCTTGCTCTTTCTTTCTTTTTGAGGTTGCGCCTTTTCAGTTTTCGTTTTTAGGATTTCTTTCTTTTGCTCTTTCTCTTGCTCGTCTGGCAATTCATAATATGCCCTTACCTTTGCTGGAGAGCCTCCAAAAAGCCCAAACGTTTTTTTTGAAGCTTGTTCAAGTACCTCAACAATCACATCTGCATCAAACGGAGCATTTAGAAGTGTTATAGCCTTGTTTCTTGCCTCGTCAAGGGTTGGCGCTGTACCAATTGCTTCTTTAATCAATAATTTCACCACCTATATTGTACCGCCCAAAGGCGAGTAACTTCACACTAATTTTCATATTCTATGCGTTTTTTCACGTTGTTTTCCCTTGCTCTGCGCACAATTGTTTCCTCTACCATATTGCGTGCAATAACTTTTCTTGGGCTGTATAAATAGCTTAAAGCCACTGTTTGAATAAATGCAATAATGTTAGATATAATCCAGTAAAAGCCTACACCTGCAGGAAACATAAAAGCAAATGCAACAGACATTATGGGTGACGAAAACGTCATACAGCCCATTGAGGGGTTGTTCGCCATTTCTGGGTTCTGCTGCTTTTGTTTAAAGTACATGAAGCCCGCTGACATAAGTGAGGTAACTCCCGCAAGAATGGGGAATAGCCAAAGCGTATTAAAACTTTTCGTATCAGGAACTTCAAAAAGCGGTATACCAAAAAGTTGAAATCTTTCAATAAACTGATTTATTTCTGCTAAATTAGACTCTGAAAGCATTTTAACTGCGGCCACAGCAGAGTCTGACGAACTTTTAATAAAATCGCCAAAATGCTCAAGCAGTGTAATTTCTATCGTATGGTCTTGAAGTTTTATGCCGATAACTCCAGCGTATTCTCTAAAAGCGTCAAGCAGTGCCGTCATCGTGCTGTTTGTAATTCTTAAAACATTTGAAAGCGGTGTATAGATAACGCCAAAAAGCCCTATCATAACAGGAAACTGCACAAGCAAAGGCATACAGCCGCCCTGTGTTACACTAAAGCCCTCACGGTTATAAAGCGCTTGGGTCTCCTCACCTATTTTAGCTTGGTCGCCCTTATATCTTTCCCTAATTTTTTTAATTTTGGGCTGAAGCCTTACTTGACGAGAAGTATTTTTTTGCTGTTTTATCGAAACGGGCAGCATAGCAAGCTTTACCGCTACAGTAAGAACTACTATTGAAACAAGATAGTCGCCCGTAAACAGATATAAAAGCCCCATTATATAACCAAACGGTACGGCAAGTACCTCTCTTAACCAAACCATTAAAAGCTCCTTTATTTAACATCCTTTTTCGGCGGCACTGGGTCAACTCCGCCAGGGAAAAAAATATTGCACCTCATAAGCCGCCTTAAAGCAAGCAGACTACCCTTAAATAAACCATGTATGCTCAGTGCCTCAAGAGCATATGCGGAACAAGTAGGATAATACCTGCAACGTGGCGGAAACAGAGGTGAAATACGCCTAATATAGAAATTTATAAATTTAATTAAAAACTTTTTCATTCTTTAACAGGTAGGATAAGCCCTTTATCTTTTAAAAGCACTGCTAATGTAGCTGCTATATCTGTGCTTTTTAGATACTTCGTCTTATTTCTTGCTACTAAAACAAAATCGTACCCAGTTTTTATATCTGGCATAACCGAGCGTAAACCCTCTTTTAATACACGCCTTGCTCTGTTTCGCACTACAGCATTGCCGATTTTCTTACTCGTTGTAAAGCCAACACGATTTCCTTTTGTGTAATTTTTCATATAATACACAACAAGCGCAGGTGATACAGCAGACTTCCCACGGGCATATATGCGCCTAAAGTCACAGTTGCGCTTTAATGTAACAAAATCGTTCAATGTGCAGTCCTCTTCTTACTTTGAAAGTTTAAGTTTATTGCGGCACAACAAACTAACAGCTGATTCTTTTCCTGCCCTTTGCCCTGCGGCGAGCAAGAACTTTTCTGCCGTTTCTATCAAACATTCTTTTGCGAAAACCATGAACTTTTTGTCTTTTTCTTCTTTTAGGTTGATAAGTTCTTTTCATTTTATATTTATCTCCAGTCGTGAGTAATAAACTGTCCCCTTACGTCATCTAACGACATCAATACAGTTACTGGGTTATTATATATCAGAGCCGATTAACTTGTCAAGTAATTTTTTATTAAAAACTTTTGTTTTTTATAAAGGAACACTTATTACAAGCTTTAATAATAGCGAATAGCTCATCTGCTTAAAAACAGGTCTAAAACCATGTTTTTGCTGCCTAAAAACTATTCGCCACATATTAAAAGCTATTTTTTTTATAACTTTTCTTCACTTTTGTTTGTTAGATGCCTTTTTTACATACCATGCAATAATTTTATCCACTAACCCCTGATTTTTGTTGTCTTCGTCACCGCTGCCGTCTGCCTTAGCACCAAGTGCGCTACTGTCTGCAAGGTCAATTTCCTTTGCTGAAAGTTTATAAGAGTTTGAAAACATATCAAGCACAGATTTTCTTACCATTCCTTTAAGGGGTATGTGTGCTATCATTCCATATGTTGCTGCCTCGCCTTGATTTGCAAGCTCTGGATGCTTTTTTACATATGCTACAGAGTCTATAAGGTCATTTATATATTGGTCTACAACCTTTCCATGAGGTGCTGTAACCATTGCATGAAGTGCATCAGGGCGCTGTAGTCTATCAACATGCCAGCCCTTTGACTGCATTACATCTCCTACTGCAAAAATATTTACATTAGAATCAACAGAGCGGTAAGAAATTAGAGATGCTGGCGGGTCCCCTATTATTTCAAGCTCTGGTATTGATTTTATTCCCTCTTTCATACGGTTTACAGCGTCCATTGTCTGCTGTGCAAGCTTTGTGTACCCTTCCATACCATTAGCTTGAATGGCAGCCCACGCTGCGGCATATGCGCCGCCAGGCCTTGTACCCAAAAGTGCAGGAGAGGCGAAAACTCCACCAGGCCAATCATGCTCTACATAAACTTGGTGCTTAAAATGGTTTATGCTTCTATATATAATGCAAGATGCCCCTTTTGCTGCAAATCCATACTTATGAATATCAGCAGAAATTGAGGTAACACCAGGCACTCTAAAGTCCCATAGCGGAAGCTTTATGCCGCTGTTCTCAATAAACGGAAGTATGTAGCCGCCAACGCAAGCATCAACATGAAGCGGAATCTTGTGCCTTAAAGCAACTTCTGAAAGTTCTTTAACAGGGTCAATCATACCGTGCGGATATTCAGGTGCGCCAGCTAAAATCATTATAGTGTTTTTGTTTATCAGCTTTTCTACTGCGTTTACATCAACTCTATAGTCATCAGCAAGTTTTGCCCGCCTTATTTTTACACCAAAATATTCTGCACCTTTTCCCCATGCAACATGTGCCGTTTCGGGCACTACCATTTCAGGTTTTTTTATCCCTTTTTCTTCTCTTGCCCAATCTCTATATGTTTTAACAGCAAGCATGCAGCTTTCTGTTCCGCCTGCCGTCATAACACCACAGGCATCTTCGTCCACATGGAAAAGCTCTGCAGTAAAGCCTACAACTTCTTTTTCAAAGCGTTTTAGACTGCGAAATGCAGTAGGATTTAGACCGTTGGCAGAAAAAAACTTTGCATACGCTTTTTCTAAAAACTGTGTGTACTCATCGTCAAGATAATATACAAGACTCCATGTTTTTGCATTTTTATAATCAGGGTCGTCGGCTCCAAAAGACTCAAGCTCCTCAAGTATTTCGTCATAAGGGCGCCCTTTTGCTGGAATTTTTGAGTTCATCTTTTCCACTCCTTTTTATCTTAGAATAACTTATACAGGTAGTTTACCGCTATGCCCAAATAGTTGCCTATTGCATAGCCCACAACGCCAGTGGCAAGGCCTGAAATGAGAATGTCTGTATTATTGAGAGCTGCCGCAACAGGAGGCACAAACGGCGGAGAGCAAACAGCAGAGGCAGATGTAATAATCATCGTGTCTGTATCAATCTTAAACAATTTGCTTAAAAGCGCATGAAGAAAAAGACTTCCGATAATGCCGATAAATATATATGCGAAAATAACGGGCTTAAAGTCAAGCAGTGCCTTAAAGTCTGCACTTGCGGCAACAGAGAAGCAGAACACATATATAATATACATTCCAAGTTGAAAGGTTCTTTTTATTTCCCGCACTCTTTTTATGAATGAGGCGGCTATGCCAAGTGATGTAATCGAAAGCATCATAACTGCCATGCCAAGGCTGCCGTCAATTTTACTTGCAAGCATATTAAACACATAAGATATCACAAAAATTACTGCTGATAGGAAAAATGCGAAAACAAGCCCTTTAGCATTTTTCTTTTTAAGTATCTCCCTGTAAGCATAAACAGACTCATCTATACCGCCGCTGCTTTCCTTTTCCCCTGCTTTTGCCTTTGGTTTTTCATAAGGCTTCATTTTGAAAACTTTCACGAAAAACTTTCGCCCTACTGTGGAAAGAAAGAAGATATATAAAACTGATATAACAGAATCATACGTATTAAATATTACGTAATCGTTAGCAGTCATACCAACTGCCTGCCGTATTGAGCCAAGATTTACAGTGCCGCCAGTATATACAGCACAAGCGGCGGCGGCAAATTGAGGTGAATCAGGGTCACCCCTGCCGATAGTAAGGTGGATAACAAGTGTAACAACAATGATAGAAAACACCGCTAAAAGCATGCAGACCATTCCTTTTTTAGCGTTTTTAAACCACGTTTTTAGGTCAAGCGAAAACAAAACTAAAGGTAATGCTATGCAAATTGTAACGCTTTGTAGAAGTGATAGCATGCTATCTCCTGAGTCAGCGGTTATAAAACTCTCTGGAAGAATCCCAAGGTTACCTACTATCATGCCTAAAAGATAGCAAAGCAGCACAATTCCAACTTTCTCAAGCCACTTAAATTTAACGCAAAGCCAAATAAGCGGGGCTGGAATAGCAAGAAACAAAACAGCCGTTACTACGTTTATAATCGTATCCGTAGCTTCCCCCTCCTTATGTATGGTATTTATCCATATAATAATGGTAGTTTATCACGATTATTTTGTAAATACAAGGATTTTACTTAATACTTTCGCCGTAAATTAAAGATTTTGAATGTAAATTGCTGTTTTTGCACATTATTGATTTTACCAATTAAAAGGAGTATAATAATATTTATCGTGGTATCTAATAAGTATCACGCAAATATTTTTAGAATTCTTTTTTGGAGATGATGTCTTGAGCGAGGAATGTACAAATAACTGCAAAACATGCAATATGGATTGCACAGACAGAAAAGCGGATTTCATGGTTGAAACTAATGAGTTTTCGTCCGTAAAAAAAGTAATTGGTATAGTAAGCGGCAAAGGCGGCGTTGGTAAAAGTTTTGTTACCTCTGCTTTAGCGGCTGCTATTCAAAAAGAAGGCAGGCAGGCAGCTGTGCTTGATGCTGACATAACAGGTCCTTCTATCCCAACACTGTTCGGCATTAAAGGCAAGGCTAAGACGAATGAGATTGGTATTTTTCCCTCTCTTTCTAAAAGCGGGGTTAAAATAATGTCTTTAAATTTACTTTTAGAGCAAACTACTGACCCTGTGGTTTGGAGAGGCCCTGTAATAGCCGCTACCGTTAAACAGTTTTGGTCTGATGTTATTTGGGATGATGTTGACTTTATGTTTGTAGATATGCCTCCTGGAACGGGCGATGTACCGCTCACAGTCTTTCAGTCTTTGCCTGTTGACGGCTTGATTGTTGTATCCTCACCGCAAGAGCTTGTGGGTTTAATCGTTGAAAAAGCTGTAAAAATGGCAAATATGATGAATGTGCCTATTCTTTCATTCGTTGAAAATATGTCTTATTTTAAGTGTGACGAATGTGAAAAAACACATCATTTATTCGGTGAAAGTAAAATCGAAGCTTTTGCCGCACGCTATGGCGTTGACACTGTGGCTAAAATACCGCTTGACCCTAAGGTAGCACATCTATCTGACATGGGCAAGATTGAAAATGCGGATATTCCTGCTCTTTATAATGTTGTAAACAAACTGCTCTCTTTGGGGTGATTTTTTTGAAAATTTTAATAGCAATGGACTCATACAAAGGCTCGTTATCTGCAAAAGAGGCTTGCGAGGAAATTCGGGAAGGGATTATATCTACAAACCCTAAAGCAAAGGTAGCCACTTTACCCCTTGCCGACGGCGGCGAGGGTACGGTTGATGCTATTTGTGATATACTTGGCACAGAAGCTGTATACATAGAAACAAAAGATGCTCTTATGCGCCCTGCTTTAGCTAAGTACTGCATAATGGGCAGCACCGCCGTTATGGAAATGGCGGCGGCAGCAGGTATTTTACTGCTAAAAGGTAGTGAGCTAGACCCAAAAGTTACAACTACATACGGCTGTGGCATTATGCTTAAAGATGCACTTGATAAAGGAATTAAGAAAATCATTCTTGGTATAGGCGGCAGTGCCACAAATGATGCAGGCGCTGGCGCTCTTTCTGCTTTGGGTGCAAGGCTGCTTGATAAAAATGGCAAGGAAGTACCGCTTGGCGGTGCGGCTTTAGCTTTAGTTCATAGCATAGATTTATCAAATTTTGATAATAGGATTTTTGAAACTGAAATAACAGTAGCTTGCGATGTAGATGCACTGCTTTGCGGCGAAAACGGTGCTACAAAAGTGTTTGCAAGGCAAAAAGGAGCTACAGATGCTGACATACCGCTATTAGAAAATGCTCTTTGCAGTTTTGGTAAAGTGCTTGAGAAAACTTATAACAAACCAGTATTTAATATCTCTGGCGGTGGTGCAGCAGGCGGGCTTGGTGCAATGCTCTCTGTTTGCTGCAATGCACTTTTAAGACCCGGCACCGCTTTAATTTCGGCTCTTGTGGGGCTTGAGGAGAAAATAAAAGCGTGTGATATAGTAATAACAGGAGAGGGTAAGACGGACAGTTCTACACTACTTGGAAAACTGCCCGTTGGAGTTGCTTTGTTATGCAAGAAATATAATAAGCCGTGTATTCTTTTAAGCGGCGATATAGACTGCCCCTCATCACTACTTTATGACGCAGGTTTTGCACAAATACATAAGGTGCGCCCCAAAGGCGCCACAGCAGAGTATTCAATGGCAAATGCAAAAAGGCTTTTAAGAGAAAAGTCTGCCAGTTTAATTAAAAGCGAGTAAAGTCTTTTATAGTTTTACTTGCACAAAATGAAAACTCCCGCACCGTTTCGTGCGGGAGCCTTTTTTTGCCTTTATCTTTTATAAGAAATAAATTATAATATCACGTCTGCCCCAGTTTATGCACTGGCTGTTCGAGTTCATATAAAGGTCAACAGTCCAGTCAGTATTGTATATAAATCCGCCAGTGTCTGCTGCTATACAGTAGCCGTAAACTTGCTTTCCATCAGCAGAAACAATATACATTTCTGTTCCATAGGGAATTACTCTAGGGTCTACTGCTATATATCCTGTCTGCGCCTTTTTTCCTGTAGAGGTTGTTCCGCCAGGCTCACAGTAAGCTGTGGCTTTTGCTTTAACGCTTTTTTTGTAGTTTGTGGGCAGCCCGTCACTACCAATTGTTACATATGACGGCACAGCCATTTCACTTATAGTGTTTTTAGATTTAACACTAAAATCTTTTGGAAGCGATGCCGACTTTTTTGTTCCTTTAAGAACAACTTTGTCAACCGCACTTTTTGTTACAGTTTCTTTAACAACGCTTTTCTCACTAAGCTCACCGTTAATATAAAGGTGTTCATAGGTTACTACTTTCTCTCCATCTCTGCCATACGTTTGCACCTTTGTGTCCCCAACATATAGCGAAGAAGAATCCTTTGTAATTGTTTTGTATTTAATTTTCTCGCTTTTTGTTTCTGTTTTAGTTGTAACCCTGAATACCTCAATACTCATTTTATCAATAAGTTTTTCAGTAATTGATGGCACAACTATATCGTTTTTGTCAAGTTTTATGCCAAGCTCTTTAATTACATCTTCAACCGTATTAGCAGCTAACGTAACATTTTTTTCTAAACCGTCATACTTTACTTTTACGGAATACTTGTTGCAAACTTTTATTATCATTCCGTCAAATACGGCATCATCAAGTTTATAGTTCAAATCATTTTTAAGAGTGTACTCCACTTTTGCCTTTGTAAGAGCCTGTGCTACTGTACCATAAATATTTATGACAACTGTTTCACCTTTGACAGATATAACTGTAACTTTAACGCCACGGTTTATTATGATTGCGTCTTTTTCATCGGAAAATCGGTTGTTTTCAACCTCATCTCCCTCAAATAATGATATTCCTGCCTGTTTTAAGATATCTTCTGCTTCTGTTTTATAAGTCGAAATTGTTTTAACTTCATCTCCGTCTATAATATCTATTTCATATACGGGTGTGGCTGCGGCGAATGCTGTTACCGAAAAAACAAAGGTAAGAGCCAATGTGAAAAGCAATATCCTTTTTAGTGGACTAATGCTAAACATATCGCCGAGGTTTTTGTCTGACATTACTATCTCCTCTATAAACGGCGTTTAACCGATGTCATACGGTTGCCGTGTTGGGCTTTTTGTACCCTTAGCCTTGTTTGCTATACTTAACATTCATTCATTTTAAGCAAACGAAACAAGGGTTCAACAAGCCTTTAGGGCTATTTTTGCCCTTTTGCCTATTGGCGATTTGTATTATAGCAACCTAAAAAAACTTGTCAAATCAATAAAAAAACGAAAACTGTGTAATTTGCACAAACAAAAATTCGCCAAAAGTCAAAAAATGCACTTAAAACAATGTATTCATCATTTTTCTGGTTTTATATTCCTCCTTTTTATAAAGGTTTTGTGAAAAATGTAAAAAGTTACAGTCTGTAACCTTTCGGGGCAAATATATTACAAAATGACTTTATATTTTAATATTTATTCCGCTTTTGTAATAATTAGTACTATATTATTATATAAAAACCTTACACAGTTGACACTATTAATTGGTTAGTACTATAATAAGGCTAATTATAAAAGAAAAAGGGAGGGGTATATCTGAAAATTATACTTCCCGCTTATATAAATCAAATTCTTTCGCGTTTTAGTACGGGTGGTTTTGAGGCTTTTGCAGTAGGCGGCTGTGTGCGTGACAGTATTTTAGGTCAAAAGCCGCACGATTGGGACATTACAACGAATGCACTGCCAAAAGACACAAAAGAGCTTTTCTCAAACACAAAGGTAATTGATACGGGGTTAAAACACGGTACAGTTACAATTATAATTGAGGGAAAGCCTGTTGAAGTTACTACGTACCGTTTAGACGGCAATTATACTGACAGCCGCCGCCCTGACAGTGTAACATTTACAAATGAATTAGCCCTTGACCTTAGCCGCAGGGATTTTACCATAAATGCAATGGCTTACAACCCCAAAATAGGTCTTATAGATAAGTTTAACTCACTTTCTGACTTAAACTCTAAGCTTATAAGAGCTGTAGGAAATGCTGATACACGTTTTTCTGAAGATGCTCTTCGCATTATGCGTGCTCTTAGATTTTCTTCCTCTCTCGGCTTTAATATCACAGAAGATACGGCAAAAAGCATTCATAAAAATAAAGATTTATTAAAAGAAATTGCGGCAGAGCGTATTTTCTCAGAGCTTAACAAACTTATTGTTGGAAAAAAGGCAGGGCGCATACTTTTAGAGTATAGAGATGTTTTTTCAGTTTTTATTCCTGAAATCTTGCCCACAATTGACCAAAAACAATGCGGCGAAAAGCATTGCTACAATGTTTGGGAGCATATTTGCCATACTGTTGACAATATTGAGCCTGTAAAAGAGCTGCGCCTTACTATGCTACTGCATGACCTTGGCAAAGCAGAAACAGCAAAGCTTGACGAGTACGGAAACAGCATTTACCCTAACCATGCGGCAGTTGGTGCCGAAACTGCAAAAAATGTTCTTAGCAGATTAAAATCAGATAACAAAACATTAAATACCGTTGTAAAATTAGTTTCTATGCATGACTTTGAAATTCCTAAAAGTAAAATAGAGTTAAAACGGCTATTAAAAACAGTTACACCAAACGAGTTTGAGATGCTTCTTAAAATCAAAACAGCTGATAGGGGCGCTTTGTCTCCAAACTATCGTGATGTTTCAGAGCAAGTAAAGAAGGCTAAGTGTTTTCTTAAAGAAATATTAGCAGATAATGAATGTTACAGCTTGCAGCACCTTAATATAAATGGTGATGTGCTTTCAAAAAAAGGTTTTACAGGTGTAAATATTGGTAAAAAGCTTGACGAGCTGCTTGAAGCTGTTATTGAGGGTAAGTGCCAAAACACACGCAAAGCACTTTTGGAATTTATTGATAAAAATACCTTGTAAAAAAGGCATATATATAATAGTATAATAAAAAGAAATGGAAGTGAGCTTATGAGAAAAGTATTTCATTTGAATTTTGACTGGAAATACACACCCGAATACAAAGAAGAAATGACAAATCCCAGCTTTAATGACAGCAATTTTACTGCTGCCGATATTCCCCATACAAATCTTGAGCTGCCTTACAACTACTTTGACGAAAAGTCTTACCAATTTGTAAGCTGCTATAGAAAGCTTTTTGATATTGAGGGCGGCGTTAAAAGCGGTAAAAGATATATTCTTCATTTTGAAGGTGCTGCAAACTATTCTCGTGTTTTTATAAACGGAATATTTGTGGGCGAGCACAAGGGTGCTTATACCCCGTTTAGCTTTGATATTACAAAGCAATTAAACGATGGCGAAAATCTTTTAGCAGTTGTGCTTGACTCTGAGGAGCGAAGCGAGATACCTCCTTTTGGAAATGTTGTAGACTATCTTGTCTATGGCGGAATTTATAGGGAAGTTTGGCTTGAGGAAGTTGAAGATGTTTATATTGAAAGAGTGTTTGTGCGCACTAAAGACGTTTTAAATAGCAAAAAACTCATCGAAACAGACGTTGAGTTTAGTGAAAGTACGTCAGGGGACATAAAAGTAATTCTTTATGACGGCGAAAACGTTATATATAAAAATGAGGCTGCTTTTTCCGCTAAAACACTAAAGCTTAAATGGCGTATCAGTGATGTCACTTTGTGGGACACTGAAAATCCAAAGCTTTATACGCTCAAGGTTATATTTGGTGATGATGAAAAAACAACTCGTTTTGGTTTTCGTGAATGTAAGTTTAAGAAAGACGGTTTTTACCTTAACGGCAAAAAAATTAAGCTATTTGGTCTTAACAGGCACCAAAGCTACCCTTATGTGGGCTATGCCATGCCTAAATCTGCACAAAAGGCAGATGCGGACTTTTTGAAATTTAATCTTGGTGTAAACCTTGTTCGCACCTCTCACTACCCAAATTCTGTGCATTTTCTTGATAGATGTGACGAGATTGGTCTTTTAGTATTTACTGAAATGCCAGGCTGGCAGTTTATTGGAAAGGGCGAATGGCGGGATAACTGTATTGATGACGTAAGGCGAATGGTTATTCGGGATAGAAATCACCCAAGCGTTATTTTGTGGGGCGTTCGCATAAATGAGGGGGCAGACTGTGACGAGCTTTATGAAATTACGAATAGCCTAGCACATAGCCTTGACGATACACGTCAAACGGGCGGTGTTCGCAATATGCCGCGCTCTAGCTTTCTTGAAGATGTGTATACATTTAACGACTTTAGTCACGCAGGCGGAAAACTTGTGCTTCTCCCCGCTTTTGTTGCTACAGGTCTTCGTGCGCCATATATGGTAACAGAGCATAACGGTCATATGTTCCCTACAAAGTCTTTTGACCGAGAGCAGCTCCGAACAGAGCATGCACTTCGCCACGCAAGAGTGCTAAATAAAGCGTTTGGCAATAGCCGTATATCTGGTGTTACTGGTTGGTGTATGTCTGATTACAATACACATAAAGATTTTGGTTCTGGTGATAAAATTTGCTATCACGGTGTATCAGATATGTTCCGCATACCAAAACAAGCCGCTGCCGTTTACTCCTCACAGCAAGACAAAACCCCTTATATGGAGGTTCTCTCGTCAATGGATATAGGCGAGCACCCTGGCGGTCAACTTGGCAATGTGTGGATTTTTACAAACTGTGACTATGTAAAGCTATATAAAAACGGCAGATACACAAGTACTGCATTTCCAAACTACAAAAAGTTCCCCCACCTGCCTCACCCGCCCATTTTGGCAGACAATTTTATAGGAGACGCTTTAACCTCTATAGAAAAACTTGATGAAAAAACAGCAGCTCTGCTTACAGATGTGCTTGTAGCGGCGTTTACGCATGGATTTGCTATGCCTCCAATAAATTATATTAAAACTGCTGCCGCTTACGTTAATGGGCGAATGAGTTTTTCACAAGTTTATGATATTGTTACAAAATATATAGCTAATTGGGGCGACTCTCAAGTAGTCTATACATTTGAGGGGTATAAAGGCGGCAAGATAGTAAAAACTGTTACAAAAACCGCCGTAACAGACACACATCTTGATATAAATGCAGATAGCTCTATACTAAAGCATGGAAACACATATGACGTTACAAGAATAGAGCTTGTAGAGCGTGACCAAAACGGCAACAGGCTGCCTTTTTCAGACACTGCGGTTAAACTAAGTGTTAAAGGTCCTGCCACTATTATAGGCCCTGCTAACTTCCCGCTTATTGGCGGCGCAAGAGCTTTCTGGCTAAAAACTAATGGCAAAAAGGGTAACGTTACCGTCTTTGTAGAAAGCCAGAAGTACAAAAAACAAAAGATTGAATTATCAGTGCAGTAATGATATAATTATAGTTAAACCTGATATTAAAATTTAAGGAGAAAAAAATGAAAAAGCCTTACTATATTACAACAGCAATAGCTTACACCTCTAAAAAACCGCATATCGGCAACTCTTATGAAATTGTGCTAACCGATGCGATAGCGAGGTTTAAGCGAATGCAGGGCTTTGACGTTTTTTTCTTAACGGGAACAGATGAGCATGGGCAAAAGATAGAAGAATGTGCTAATGACAGCAACTGCTCACCCGATGTTTATGTTGATAGAATTGCAAATGAAATCAAAGAAATATGTGATTTATTAAACACAACTTATGATAAATTCATTCGCACTACGGACGATTACCACATAAAAGCCGTACAAAATATTTTTAAACGGCTATATGAGCAAGGCGATATTTATAAAAGCGAGTACGAGGGTATGTACTGCGTTCCGTGTGAGGGTTTTTATACAAGCTCACAGCTAATTGACGGTAAATGCCCAGAGTGCAAAAGTGAGGTTCGCCCTACTAAAGAGGAGGCATATTTCCTAAAGCTTTCAAAATATCAAAAACGCCTTGAAAAGCATATAGAAGATAACCCTGACTTTATTTACCCCGAAAGCCGCAAAAAAGAAATGCTTAACAACTTTATTAAACCTGGGCTTTTAGACCTTTGCGTTTCAAGAACTTCATTCAAATGGGGAGTGCCCGTAACGTTCGATGACAAGCATATTATCTATGTTTGGGTTGACGCTCTTTCTAACTATATTACGGCACTAGGGTTTGACGCAAAAGAGAATAGCGAGCTTTATTACAAATACTGGCCTGCCGATGTTCATGTTATCGGTAAAGACATTTTACGCTTTCACACCATATACTGGCCTATTATCCTTATGGCGCTTGGCGAGCCGCTGCCAAAACAGATATTCGGCCACCCATGGCTTTTAATGGACAACGACAAGATGTCTAAATCAAAGGGCAATGTAATTTATGCAGATGACCTTGTAAATCTTTTCGGGGTTGATGCGGTGCGCCATTATCTCCTTTCTGAAATGCCATATGCGAATGACGGTTCTTTATCATACTCTTCAATTATAGAGCGGTATAATTCAGAGCTTGCTAACACGCTTGGCAACCTTGTAAACAGGTGTGTAGCTATGGTTGTTAAATATTTTGACGGTGTTTTGCCGTCTTCTACAAAACCAGAGCCTATTGACGATGAACTTAAAAACTTTGCTGTCTCCGCCTTGCCTAAAATAGAAAAACTTATGGACGCATATCACATAAGTGATGCGATAAATGAAGTCTTTTCACTTGCAAGAAGAAGTAATAAGTATATAGACGAAACAACACCATGGATTTTAGCAAAAGATGAAGATAAAAAAGACCGCCTTGCGACAGTTCTTTACAATTTGATTGAAAGCATACGCTTTATAGCTGTTCTTTTATCTCCATTTATGCCTGATACGAGCGAAAAAGTCTTATCACAAATAGGGTGCAATATAAACTCATTTGACTCTCTTAATAAGTTCGGAAAAATTCCTGAGGGTCAAAAAATGGGTGAGCCTGTCCCACTATTTTCACGGCTTGATGAAAAGGAAAAGCTCGCCGAAATAGAAAGTTCCTTATCCGAAAAGAAAGAAGACGAAACTGCTACTGAGGGCATTACTATGATAGGCATTGAGGACTTTGCTAAAGTAGACCTTCGCATAGCAGAAATTATTGACTGCAAGCCAATAAAACGTGCTAAAAAACTGCTAGAGCTTACACTTAATGACGGCACTGCCGTCCCCCGCACAGTCGTTTCAGGAATAGCCAATTGGTATAAACCTGAAAGCCTTATTGGCAAAAAAATAATTCTTGTTTATAATCTTTCGCCTGCAACGCTATGCGGTGTTGTAAGCAGCGGTATGATTTTAGCTGCATCTTGTAGTGAAGATGAAGTAAAAGTTATTTTTGTAGACGATATACCCGCAGGCACTAAAATAAGTTAGTGATTTGATATGAAAAACATTTTTGACTCCCACGCACATTATACAGACAGTGCATTTGATAATGACAAGCACCCGCTTTTAACCTCTTTTAATAAAGCGGGTATCGCTGGCGTTATAAACTGTGGTACTAATATTAAAGACTCTAAAGAAAGCCTTGCACTTTCACATATGTATAGTTTTATGTATGCGGCAGTAGGCATACACCCGCATGAGGCAGATAAGGCAGAGGCGGACTATTTAGAGCAGCTAAGTAGGCTTTTATCAGATAAAAAGGTAGTTGCCATAGGCGAAATCGGGCTTGACTATCATTATGACTTTTCTCCACGAGAAACACAAAAGAAACTTTTCCATGAGCAGCTATATCTTGCCGCAAAGTTTTCACTGCCTGTAATTATTCATAATAGAAAAGCACATTCAGACACACTTGAAATCTTAAAAGAGCATAAACCTTGCGGTGTTCTTCACTGCTTTTCCGGCAGTGTGGAAGTATTAAAAGAGGTGCTAAACCTTAATATGTACATAGGGCTTGGCGGTGCTGTTACATTTAAGAATGCAAGAAAGGCACTTGCTGTCGCTGCCGCAGTTCCGCTTGATAGGCTTCTTATCGAGACGGACTGCCCATATATGGCACCAGAGCCTTACAGGGGAAAAAGGTGTGACTCCTCTCTTATCCCTTATACTGCGCAAAAAATTGCCGAGCTTAAAGGGATAAGCACCGAAAAGGTGCTTGAGGCCACAGCAGAAAATGCACAGAGACTATTTTTATAAAAGGGAAAGAGATGAAAGAGACTAAACACAAAAATAAAAAGGGTAAATTCATTTCAACATGGATTGGTGTAACTTTTGCCGTTATGCTAAGCCTTTTTATAGTGTTGTTATTTTTTATAAATGGCGCAAAAAACCTTTTTGCAAAAATAATAAAAAACTCGTCTGAATCACCTGCGGTTTTAACTGAATTTTTCACAAAGCCGCCTGAAACTACTAACCCCGAAACAAA
>DASRNG010000170.1:0-5135 GCA_035647555.1 Oscillospiraceae bacterium
GAGGTGGGGCCTGCAAGGTAAAGAGCCCGTATTCTTTGCCCTAAACGTGTGTATGTTTCAGCTATTTCAAGCTGTTTCTTCACTATTTCTTCATCAAAACGCTTTATATCATTTTCAAGCTTTTTTATTTGATTTTCTAAATTCTTTATATCGCCGTCTACTAAATCAATTTGCCCTTGCACCTCGGCGATGCCTTTGTTCATTAAATTAATTTTTGATTGAACAGCATCAACTTGCCCTTGAAGTTCGTCTATGTATTGCTGCTGACTGTCCGCTTTCTTTTTCAGGTCGGCAATTTTACCCTTATTTGCGTCAATCTTTTTTTGTATTTCATCTATTTCCTTTTCAAACTGACTCGCCTGTGCCTTATCTGCATCTGTCACCGCTTCTACGGTTATGACTGCTGAAAACAAGCATATCATCAAAGACATTATAAGCGTTAAAGATACTATTGTTTTAAAATTTCTCTTACTCTTCACAAACAACACTCCCTTGTTCTCTTAAATATTTGCCCATAGAAAATGTACTTCCAAATGTTCCTGTAAATACTCCTACAATCACAAAACCAAAAAGTAGACTTAGTGCATGTTTTGTGAAAGGTATAGGTGTGCCGCCTATTACTGAAAGCAGGTTAGAAAAAACGCTTGCCGCAAGCTCATAAAGCCCCCACACAACGGTAAATGAGACAACACCGGAAATAACGCCAATTAAAACGCCCTCTACCATAAAGGGGAAGCGAATGAATGAATTGGTTGCACCCACAGCTTTCATTATACTAATTTCAAGCCGCCTGCTAAACATGGTAATGCGAACTGTGTTAGCAATTATAAACACAGCAACTATAAACAGCAGTATAACAAGCCCTACCGAAACATATGTAACAGATGACCTTATAACAGTTAGCTTGTTTGCAAGGTCGCCACTTTCTCTTATCCTTAATATATTTTGATATTCTTTTATTTTGTTTACGGTTTCAGTAAACTTTGCCATATCAGAAATCTTTACTTTATATGCGTTTGGTAAAATAGATGCATCAAGTGCGCCAAGGTACTCTGCGCCGTCTCCAAGTTTTTCAAGTTGCGCCTTAAAAGCCTCTTCTCTTGATACAAATGTTACTTCTGATACATTGGAAGTGCTTTCAAGCTCTACTTTTAGAATGGAGGTTTCATATTCTGTTGCCTCATCTTCAACATATACCATAATAACATTTTGAGCCTCTACAATATCAAGCATTGATTCAATATTCATAAAAACCATTGCGGCGCACCCAACTATTAAAAGGCATGCCATTAAAACCGCAACAGACGCAAGCGACATAAGGCGGTTTACCCAAATGCTTCTAAAACCCTCTTTCACAAGGTATCTAAAACTGCTGCTTCTCATTCGGTATCACCTGTCTTTTCTGCCTCGTTATCTTCTGCATTTGGCTCTCTTTCGTCTTCCATATCTGTTTCTTGATTGTCCTTTTTTTCTAAATCAGATTCGTTATTCTCTGTTTCTTTTTCTAAAACGTCATCTTCTGAAGAAGCAGTACTTTTATCCTCTGGCTGCTCCCCTACTTCCTCTGTATCAACACCATATGTACGCATTAGATACTCAAAATCTAAATCCTTTTCAGGGTCAGAGTAATATGTACCTACTCTTTCCTCCTGCGGCTCTTTTATATGTACATCTGTAAGCTGCGAGGCATCCCGCGTGTCTGCCACGACTTTGCCCTGCTCTATTTTTATAACACGCTTGTTAAACTTTTTAACGAGTGAATGTTCATGCGTTACCATTACAACTGTTGTGCCCTCAGCGTTGATATGGTTTAATAAGTCTACAATTTCATAGGACATTTCAGGGTCTATGTTTCCTGTAGGCTCGTCCGCTATGATTATGCCTGCATTATTCGACAAGGCTCTTGCTAAAGCTACCCTTTGCTGCTCACCGCCTGAAAGTTGGGTTGGCAAACTTTTAGCCTTTGAGGTAAGTCCCACAAGCCCTAAAAGATAGGGAACACGCTTTCTAATCTCTGACTCTTTTGAGCCTATAACACGCATTGCAAATGCTATATTATCATAAACAGACATATTAGGTATTAGACGAAAATCTTGAAACACAATACCAAGAGTACGGCGAAAATAAGGTATTTTTTTCGCCTTTAATGTGTTCAAATTATAATCGTTTACCGCTATAGTGCCAGATGTTGGCACCTCCTCACGCATGATAAGCTTTAGAAAAGTACTTTTACCTGCACCTGAGGAGCCTACGATAAATACAAATTCGCCTTTTTCAATTTTTATATTTACATTCTGAAGTGCCTTGACGCCGCTGTCACCGTACACTTTAGTAACATTAGAAAACTCAATCAAAAACCAACACCACATTCCTTAAAACTTTGCCAGAGCCTACCACAACTACAAATTTGCTTACATCATACCACAATCGGTAACATAATGTAACCGATTGTAACAAATTTGTAATATTTGTTTTTTTGGAAAAATAAAAACTAATATTTTACAGGCTTTGCATTAAGATATTTTTTAACCATGAGAGCTACCTTAAATACGATAGCATCGTCAAACTCTCTAAGGTCAAGCCCTGTTATCTTTTTTATTTTCTCAAGCCTATACACAAGAGTGTTTCTATGAACAAATAGTTTGCGTGATGTTTCTGAAACGTTGAGGTTATTTTCAAAAAACTTGTGGATTGTAAAAAGAGTTTCTTCGTCAAGTGTTTCGATAGAATCCTTTTTAAATACTTCTTTCAAGAAAATTTCGCAAAGTGTAGTTGGCAATTGGTAAATAAGCCTTGCAATACCAAGATGGTCATAACTAATAATGTTTTTCTCTGTATCAAACACTTTTCCCACTTCAAGCGAAACCTGCGCCTCCTTAAATGAGCGTGCAAGGTCTCTTATTCCTGTTACAGTTGAGCCAATACCAACGAGAGAACGTGTGTAAAGCTCTGTGGAAAGTGCATCAGATATAGAGCGAGCAAGCTTTTCAAGGTCTTTTGTATCATTCTCTGGTTTAACCTCTTTTACAAGAGCTATATCTGTTTCGCTTACGTTAATGACAAAGTCTTTAGACTTGTCCGGAAAGAGATTTTGAACTATGTCAAAAAGAGAAACGTCGCCTCTGTCAGGTACTCTTATTAGAAGCACGGCTCTTTGAGCCTCATTATTAAAGTGAAGCTCTCTTGATTTTAGGTATATATCTCCAGGTAAGATATTATCAAGAATTATATTTTTTATAAAGTTGCCTCTGTCATACTTTTCGTCATAATGCTGTTTTATGCTGCTTAATGTTATAGAAAGAATGCCTGAATAAGTTTTTGCCGTCTCGTCATTCCCTTCAACAAACACAGCATACTCAGGAGACATAGGCGCACCCACCATTTGATAAATATACCCGTCATGCTCAAAAAGCTCTGATGATGCTAACACCTTAGACACAGTAACTTCTTGCACCTCGCCTATTTTGCTAAGCTCGCTGCATGATATAACTGTTCCAGATTCATCTATAATACCGATTGTTCTGTCTACTACATCCCTCATTTGATGCATGACACCTTGAAACAATCTATTAGACATAAAGTAACCTCCAATATCTTAAATATATACATTAATACACATTACTATTATGCTTATACATTTTACACAATATAACACAGCATTGCAAGTATAATTTTCACAAATCGAGTTTTTATTTAATAAACAGCCGATTATTATCGAAAAATATGCTGTATGACAAAGAATTCACAAAAACTCTATCATACAGCATATTTTATTGACATTAATTACAGGTTAAACATTGTCTATAAGAAGCAGCTCCTGTTTTGTAATGTACCTTGAATCGCCCTTACTAAGAGTGCTGTCAAGAGCAAGGCCCCCGATTTTCACTCTTTTTAGCTCTGTTACCTCTAGACCTAATTTATTAAACATTAGTTTTACCTGGTGATACTTTCCCTCTCTTATAACTACCTTACAAACTGGTGTTGACCCGCCACTTATAAGAGATAACTCGGCAGGTAAAAGCGTTTGACCAGAAAGAGTCATACCTTTAGCAAATTCGTTTGACGCACTGGTAATATCAAGTTCCCTATCTAATTTTGCATGGTATGTTTTTGGTATTAGCGACTTTGGCGATAAAATTTTGTGGGCAAAGCTGCCATCATCTGTAATAAGGCAAAACCCGACCGTATCTTTATCAAGCCGCCCTGCGGGGAAAAGCCCCCGCCTTTTATACTCAGTTGGCAGTATGTCTATTACAGTTTTTTCTCCTTTGCCATCACTTGCCGAAATTACACCTTTAGGTTTGTTTTGCATTATATAGACATGCCTTTTTATTTCTACAGGCAAACCATTTACCGTAACCTTTGCAAAATCGGGTAAAATTTTAATCGAACCGCTAACTACCGCTTCTCCGTCCGCCGTTACAGCGCCGCTGCGCAGCAGCTTTTTAACCTCATTTCTGGATAGCGAAAGGCAAAGCGATAGCATTTTATCAATACGCTCTGTTTTCAATTTATATACTTCCTAACTTTTTATATGCTAAACACCCTATTTTTCTGTTGTTTTTGTAGTTGTGGTAACGGTGGTGTCTTTAGCACTTTCACCCTCTAAAGAGGCATCTTTGCCTTTTTCAACAAATCCGTGAATAAACCCGTCAAGCTCTACAGAGCTTACATCTCCACCTATTATAAGGCTATTAAATACAAGTATATTCGCACGAATAGCATCAGAATCTTCACCATACCCTGGGTAATTAGTAACTTTATACGTCCACTTTTTAACTCGTTTGCCGCAGTAAGACTGCAAGTCAAACCCTTGCCTTGTTTGAATCTCATTGTATTCTTTATACACTTCGTCGAACTCTACCGGTATAATTATTTCCGTAACTTCTAAAGGCTCCTGTTCAACTTTTAGCCCACAGCTTTCAAGAAATTCTATCCTTTCATCTGAAGTACCGCCTTTTATTTTAACGGGCAATAAAGACTCTGTATTTACACTGTTTCTTTTAACGGTGAAAATAATGGCTGCTCCTACAAGAATTACTGCTGCTAATACTATAGCAAAAATCTTAAACTTTGATGACCTAATTGACATTACAAGCATTTTTACAGCTCCTTTCTAAGATATGAATATGCCG
>DASRNG010000171.1:0-13543 GCA_035647555.1 Oscillospiraceae bacterium
CCATGAAACCGCATGGGGATTTCAAGATTTTCAAGCTTGAAAAGGAACTAAAACAATATATCAAAGTTGCACCTGCTACTGAATTGGAACTATAAAAAATTGAATCCCCCTGGACTGCAATCCAAGAGGGATTCAGGGCAACCAAACATAATTGAAATTCGCCTGTACAGCACATTCAAAGATGAAGTGGTCAATCTATTTTACCATTTCATCAATGAAAAATCAATTGAAAGGAATGGTAAAATTATGAAAAGATTAGAAGGTAAACGATTTGGAAGATTAACGGTTCTTTCATTTCATGGAAAAAATAAATACAACCGTTCAATGTGGTTATGTCAGTGTGATTGCGGAAACAAAAAAGTTATTTCCAGTAACTCATTACAACAAGGTCTAACCAGGTCTTGTGGTTGCCTTGATTTAGAAAAGCATATAACAAATCCAAACAGAACCACACATGGTTTTAGTGGAAGCAGAATTTATAGAATTTGGAAAGCTATGAAAAATAGATGCAACAACCCAAATTCAAATGATTATCAAAAGTGGTACGGTTCAAAAGGGATAAGGGTATGCCCTGAATGGAATGATAATTTTTGGAAGTTTTATAATTGGTCAATTTGTCATGGTTACAAAGACAGCCTAACGATAGATAGAATCAATCCTGATGGTAACTATGAACCATCAAATTGCAGATGGACAACCGCCAAAGTACAAGCTAACAACAAACGGAAAGGCGGTGATTCCAATTAAGAATCCAAACGGATATGGAACAGTTGCAAGACTGTCAGGAAACAGAAGAAAACCCTTTGTTGTTAGAAAAACAATAGGATGGAATGACAAAGGTCACCCCATATATGACACAATAGGATATTTTGAAACCAGGGAAGATGGGATGCTTGCCCTTGCTGACTATAACAGAAACCCTTATGACATAGATGCTGCAAAAATCACCATGAAGGAACTGTTTGAGAAATTCAAAGAAAAGAAGCTTCCCAAGATGTCAGGTTCATCCCAGGGTTCATTGAAATCAGCTTTCAAACATTGTTCAAAGATTGAAAATATGAAGTACAAGGAAATCAAGTCCTTCCACATGCAAGACTGCATTGATAACTGTGGAAGGGGATACAGCACCCAGGGTGCAATCAAGAATCTGTTTGGTCAGCTTGATAAATTCGCATTGGAACTGGACATCATCACAAGAACCTATTCAACATTGATTACATCAGAACCAATCCCTGAAACAAGCAAGAAACCCTTCACAGATGAAGAAGTTGATGCACTGTGGAAGATTAAGGACAAAGAATGGGTTGATTCAGTCCTGGTGTTCCTATACACTGGATTCCGCATCAGTGAACTGTTGGGATTGAAAACTGATAATGTGAATTTGAAAGAAGGAACTTTGAAAGGTGGAACAAAGACTGCATCAGGGAAAGACAGAATCATTCCCATTCATTCCAAGATTGTTCAGATTGTTCAACGCAAAGCAGCAGAAGGGAATGAATACCTGTTCAGCTACAATGGAAAGAAAATGAGCAGCACCCAGTATTACACCTTTTGGAATGACATCATGAATCACCTTGGAACAGAACACACACCCCATGAATGCAGACATACTTTCAGGTCAAGATTGGACAGTGCAGGGGCAAATAAGAAGTGTATTGACCTTCTGATGGGTCATAAGTCCAAAGATGTTGGTGAAAGGGTCTACACCCACAAGACATTGGATGAACTCAAAGAAGCAATTGAATTGATAATGAATTGAAAAAAGAAGGTGCTTCACCAAATAGGTGTTGACACCTTCTTTTCTGTTCATCAGAATTGAACTAATAACAGGTTAGTAACAAAGCTTTGAAAAAACCTTGATTTTACAGGGTTTTCAGAATTTCAGTGGATATTATACCACAAAACTAAAGACGCAAGTCTTTATAAGCGGCAAAGCCGCTGTCTGTGCCAAAGCACAGAGTTTTGATGATGCAAAGTTATTATATCACACATACACGATTATTCAATCAAATGTTTACAGAAAAAGATTTAAATGTTAATATTTTTATAATTATTAATAAAAATACGGAGGTACTGTATGAATACTGCCGATTATCTTGACAGAATAGGATTTAGGGGAAAAATTTCTAACGACTATGAAACATTAAAGGAGTTGCAATTTTGCCACCTTCGCTCTGTTCCTTATGAAAATATTGATATTGTTTCTGATAAACCAATAAAGCTTGATATTGACAGTCTTTTTGAAAAAATAGTAGTCCAAAAACGGGGCGGATATTGCTTTGAGCTAAACGGACTGTTTGGCGCTCTTTTGAGCGCTTTAGGGTTTAATGTGACGGACTGTATGGCAAGGTTTTTAAAAGGTGAAACGCAAATACCCATGCGCCGCCACAGAGTTTTGAAGGTGGAGTGTAAGGACGGTTTATTTTTATGTGATGTTGGCGTTGGCATAGCCTGCCCTATTTACCCCGTAAGGCTTGATACAAAAGACGTGCAGCACATAGGAAATGAGCAGTATAAAATTACAAAAGATGATTTTCTTGGCACTATAATTAACCAATGCTATAAAGAAGTATGGGACAGATTCTTTTCTTTTACTGATGAACCACAGCTTGATATAGATTACATAATGCCATCTTTTTATTGTGAAAAGCACCCTGATTCCATTTTTAATAAGGGTGATATGCTTGCAGTTTTGAATGAATACGGCGAAAAACACTCTATTTCAGGCAAAACCTTAACTTATTGGGACAGTGAGGGTAAGCATAAAATTATGATAGATGATGATAATATGAGAAAGTCTGTTTTACTAAAGTATTTTGGAATTAATATAGATTAATATATTTTTAATAGTTTTTTTATTTTAACTGCGTTTATCTTTGTGTAGTTTTATAACGCCTTTTATGCTTGACCTAAAAGTGCATTTATTGTATAATTACTGTGTTGATAAAAGTCGTTTTGTGACTGACGGAAGTGGAATAAACCACATGGGAGCAAAACGCCTCAAAAGCCGACCGTCTGGGCAATCCCTTTTATTAAAAGGGATTGCCCTGCTTAATTTTAAGGAGAGTTTTTATGAAAAAGGTTGCCTTAATTATGGGTAGTGACAGTGATTTGCCAGTGGTTGAAAAGGCAATAAGCACCCTAAAATCATTATGCATCCCTTATGAAGTTCATGTTTTTTCTGCCCATAGAACACCCGATAAAACAAGAGAGTTTACTCTTACTGCTAAAGAAAATGGGTTTGGTGTAATTATCGCCGCCGCAGGCAAAGCGGCGCACCTTGCAGGGGCTATTGCCGCTTCTACCGTACTGCCTGTAATTGGTATTCCTATTAAATCCTCTGCACTTGACGGGCTTGATGCCTTGTTATCCACAGTGCAAATGCCGTCTGGCATTCCTGTAGCTACTGTTGCTATAGACGGTGCAAAAAATGCTGCACTTTTAGCCGCACAGATTTTAGCGGTACATGATGATAAACTATATAACAAGCTAATTTCCCTGCGTGAGGACAGTGCCAAACAAACACTTCAAAAAGATAAACTTATAAATGAAAAATACTCAAATTAAAAATTGGGGGAAATAAAATGGAAAAACTAAAACAGCTTTATGAGGGTAAAGCAAAAAAAGTATTCACAACGAGCGACGAAAACTTATGCATTGTATCTTATAAAGATGATGCCACCGCCTTTAATGGCTTAAAAAAAGGCACTATTATTGGCAAAGGTGCTATTAATAACAGAGTTACTAACCACCTTATGAGGTTAATTGAAGAAAAGGGTATACCTACTCATTTTGTAAAAGAGCTGTCTGACAGAGATACACTCGTAAAAAAAGTAACTATAATTCCCCTTGAGGTTATTGTAAGAAATATTGCCGCTGGCTCACTTTCTAAAAGGCTTGGCATTCCTGAGGGTGTGAAAATGAAAAAAACTGTGCTTGAGTTTTCTTATAAAGATGACGAGCTTGGCGACCCTATGGTTAACGAGTACCATATTCTTGCTATGGAATACGCAACAAAAGAAGAGTTAGATATAATTTCTAAATACGCTCTTAAAATAAACGATATACTTGCTGATTATTTAAAAGAAGCTAATATAGAGCTTATTGACTTTAAGCTTGAATTTGGTAAAACAAATGATGGCACTATTGTGCTTGCTGATGAAATCTCCCCCGACACTTGCCGTTTTTGGGATAGTATTAGCGGTGAAAAGCTTGATAAGGACCGCTTTAGGAGAGACCTTGGAAGCGTTGAAGAGGCGTATGAGGAAATATTAAAAAGACTGTTAGGTGAATAAAAATGGGTAGCCTTCGTGAAGAATGCGGCATATTCGGTATATCTTCTCCCAAAAGAGAGAATGTTGCAGTATCTGTAAACTTTGGGCTGTTTGCGCTACAGCACCGTGGACAGGAAAGCTGCGGAATGGTTGTAAATGATGACGGTGTTTTTAAGGGTTATAAAGACACTGGAATTGTAAACGATGTTTTTACTAATGACGTTTTAGACAAGCTTGGTGATGGCAATATGGCTATTGGTCATGTGCGCTATACTGCTACAAACAGTACGGACAGAACAGAGGCTCAGCCAATTGTAATTAACCACATTAAAGGAAAGCTTGCTATTGCAAATAACGGAAGTCTTACTAATTATTACGAGCTTAGGGAAAAACTTGAGTTAGACGGTGCTATTTTTCATACGAACAGTGATGCTGAAATTATCGCCTATGTTATAACTAACCAAAGGCTAAAAAGCAAGTCGATAGAAGAGGCTATATTAAATTCTGTTGATAAATTAAAGGGTGCATTTTCCTTTGTGTTAATGTCGCCTGAAAAGCTTATTGCCGTTAGAGATAAAAACGGATTCAAGCCGCTTTGCTATGGCGTAACTGATGATGGCACTTATGTTATAGCCTCTGAAAGCTGTGCGCTTGACGCTTCTGGGGCAGAGTTTGTTCGTGATATAGAGCCTGGTGAAATCATTGTAGCCGAAAATGGCGATATTCGCTCAATTAAAGACTATTGCGGAAAAACAAAGCACTCTCTTTGCATTTTTGAATATATTTATTTCGCCCGTCCCGACTCTATTGTAGATGGCTGCTCTGTTCATCTTGCACGGCAAAGAGCAGGCTCTTTTTTAGCACTTGAACACCCTGTACAAGCCGATGTTGTAATAGGAGTTCCTGATTCTGGCATAGACGCTGCAATTGGTTATTCAAGGCAGTCTGGTATACCTTATGGGCTTGGATTTATAAAAAATAAATATATAGCACGCACCTTTATTTCTCCAAACCAAAAATCAAGAGAAGATAAAGTTAAAATCAAACTAAACCCCATTTCTGAAACTGTCAAGGGTAAAAGAGTTGTGCTGATTGATGACTCTATTGTGCGCGGCACTACGAGCGGCAGAATAGTAAAGCTTGTGCGTGAGGCTGGCGCTGTTGAGGTGCATATGCGCATTACCTCACCGCCATTTATTCATTCATGCTACTATGGTACAACAATAGGCTCACGTGATTCTCTGATAGCTACAAAGCACACAAAGGAAGAAATAGCGCAAATGATAGGTGTGGATAGCCTTGGATTTCTGAGTCTTGAACATGTTCATATGATACCAGCTAATACAACTTGTACATCCTTTTGTTCTGGGTGCTTTACGGGAGAATACCCTACTGAAGTTCCAAGTGACGAGTATCTAAAAGAAATGAAAGGGCGCTATGAGAAAAAACTAAGTGTGAGGTATAAAGATGAAAAGTAGCAGTGAAAGTTATAAAAATGCAGGTGTTGATATAACGGCAGGCTATAAGGCTGTAGAGCTTATGAAAAGCCATATTAACAGAACAACAACCTCTGGGGTTATGTCTGGCATAGGCGGCTTTGGCGGCATGTTTTCACTTGGTGAGTTTTCTGCTTATAAAAACCCTGTTTTAGTGAGCGGTACAGACGGTGTTGGCACTAAGTTAAAGCTTGCATTTATTCTTGACAAGCATGATACTATCGGAATTGACTGCGTTGCAATGTGTGTAAACGACATTATATGCTGTGGTGCTAAACCGCTTTTCTTTCTTGATTATTTAGCTGTTGGTAAAAACGTTCCTGAAAAGGTAGCTGAAATTGTTTCAGGTATAGCAGATGGCTGTGTTCAGTCTTCCTGTGCATTAATTGGCGGCGAAACGGCAGAAATGCCAGGTTTTTATAATGATGGAGAGTATGACCTTGCGGGCTTTGCCGTTGGAATAGTTGAGAAAGAAAAAATTCTTGATAACACTAAGGTGGCAATTGGTGATATTGTAATAGCTTTACCCTCAAGCGGTGTACATTCAAATGGTTTTTCTCTCGTTCGCAAGGTGTTTGACATTGAAAATGCAGACCTTACCTCCCATATCAAAGAGCTTAACACCTCTTTAGGTGAGGCACTGCTTGCACCTACAAAGATTTATGTTAAACCAATGCTTTCACTTTTTAATAAAATCTCTGTAAAGGCCGTTTCTCATATTACGGGTGGCGGGTTTTATGAAAACTTGCCCCGCAGCATACCAAAAGGCTTTGGTGTTAAAATTAATAAGGCAGACATTAAAATTCACCCCATTTTTAATCTTATTCAAGAAACAGGAAACATACCTGAAAGAGATATGTTTAACACATTTAACATGGGCGTTGGAATGGCTGTTACCGTTAGTAAAAATGATGCAGACAAGGCTATTTCTACTTTGAAAGAAAACGGTGAAGATGCTTATATACTCGGTGAAATAATTAGGTCTGATGACGGGGTTTTAATATGCAAGGAATAAGAATAGCTGTTCTCGTTTCTGGCGGCGGCACTAATCTTGGTGCATTAATTGATGCCCAAAAAGAAGGTATACTAAAAAGCGGCGAAATTGTGCTTGTGGTTTCAAATAAAAAGGAAGTCTATGCCTTAACAAGGGCAAAGGAAAACGGTATTAAAACAAATGTTGTTTTAAGTGAAAATACGGCGCAAAAGGACTTTGAAAAGCAGTTAATAGAGGTTTTAACTGCTGAAAAGATTGAGCTTATTATCCTTGCTGGATTTATGAAGATTTTATCAAAATCCTTTACAGATACATATAAAAATAAAATTATAAATGTGCACCCCTCCCTTATCCCCTCTTTTTGCGGTAAGAACTTTTATGGTCTAAAAGTACACAAATCTGCTTTGATGTACGGCGTAAAAATAACAGGTGCTACAACTCACTTTGTAAATGAAATACCTGACGGCGGCGAAATAATAATGCAAAAGGCAGTTAATATAGACAGAAACTACACCCCAGAAGAATTGCAGCAAAAAGTAATGCGTGAGGCAGAATGGTTAATATTACCACTTTCCGCAGAAAAAGTATGTAAACAAATGTTAGGAGAAAAACAAAATGTCTAACACTAATGATATTAGTAAAGTTTTAAGCGGCAACGCGTACCCAGGCAGAGGAATTTTGCTTGGAAAAAGCAAAAATGGCAGGTATGCCGTTTCTGCATATTTTATAATGGGTAGAAGCAGTAATAGCCGCAACAGAACAATAATTGAAACAAAAGACTGCTTAAAAATTGAGGCGATTGATAGTAGCAAGGTTTTAGACCCGTCACTTATTATCTATTACCCGCTTAGAAAGCTTTGTGATAATCTTATTGTCACAAACGGCACACAAACTGATGTTATTTACTCGTTTCTTAAAGACGGGAAAACGTTTGAACAGGCACTTTGCACACAAGTTTTTGAGCATGATGCTCCTAATTTTACGCCTCGTATTAGCGGTATTATATATAATGAAAGCAAAAATGACTTTACATATAAACTTAGCGTCCTAAAAAGCGGTGATGAAAAAGGCTCTGTATGCAGCAGATTCACTTATTCATACGCTCCTATAAACGGTATTGGTCACTTTATTCACACGTATATAAAAGATGGTGACCCATTACCATCTTTTACAGGTGAGCCGCTAAAAATAAGTGTTCCTGATGACATTGATGAGTTTACTAAAACACTTTGGAAAAGTCTTAATAATGATAATAAAGTTTCTCTTTACACTCGTTATTTTGATACTGAAAAAGGCACGGCAGACACAAGACTTATCAACAAGTATAAATAAAAGGAGTATGGCATGAACGAATTTGAGCTAAAATATGGGTGCAACCCAAATCAAACTCCCGCACGTATATTTATGGAAAACGGCGAAAAGCTTCCTATTGAGGTTTTGGGCGGCAAACCTGGTTTTATAAACTTTCTTGATGCATTTAACAGCTGGCAGCTTGTTAGCGAAATTAGCGCCGCTCTTTTAGAGCCTGCTGCCGCCTCTTTTAAGCATGTAAGCCCTACGAGCGCCGCTATTGGCACTCCAATGTCTAAAGAGCTTAAAGCTATGTGCTTTGTAGATGATATTGACGGGATTGACAGCTCGCCCCTTGCCTTAGCATACGCCAGAGCAAGAGGAACTGATAGAATGTCGTCTTTTGGCGACTTTATAGCACTTAGCGATGTTTGTGACGAGGTGACAGCCAACATAATCAAAAGAGAGGTATCAGATGGTATTATTGCCCCTGGGTACACTCCGAAGGCTCTTGAAATACTCCGCTCTAAAAGAAAAGGTGCATACAACATTATTAAAATTGATAAAGACTATGTACCACAGGAAATAGAGCGAAAACAAGTTTTTGGCATAACTTTTGAGCAAGGCAGAAACAATCTTATAATTAACAGTTCACTCATTTCAAATATTGTAACAAAAAACAAAACTATTCCACAAAACGCAGTTCGTGACCTTTGCATAGCACTCATTACATTAAAATACACACAATCAAACTCTGTGTGCTTTGCATATGACGGGCAAGCTATCGGTGTTGGCGCTGGTCAGCAGTCCAGAATACACTGCACAAGGCTCGCTGGCACAAAGGCAGATATATGGAATTTGCGCCGCCATGAAAAGGTGCTTTCTCTCCCCTTTCTTGATACAATAGCAAGGGCAGATAGGGATAATGTGATTGATTTATATATCACTGGCGAAAAAAGTGATTTATTAAACGATAACGTCTGGCAGCAATATTTTAAGATTAAACCGGAGGAACTATCAAAAGAAGAAAAGGACGAATACCTTTCAAAAATCTCTGGTATTTCTCTTGCGTCAGACGCCTTTTTCCCGTTTGGAGATAATATTGAGCGTGCAGCAAAAAGCGGCGTTTCTTATATAGCACAGCCGGGCGGCTCTATTAGAGATGCCGATGTTATAAAAACTTGTGACGACTTTTCTATGGCTATGGCATTCACTAAAATGAGACTTTTTCATCATTAATGAAATTTGAGGTATTATAATGAACATTCTTGTAATTGGCGGCGGCGGCAGAGAGCACGCCATAATAAAAAAGCTTTATGAAAACCCTTTAGTAGCTCACATATACGCACTTCCCGGTAATGGCGGCATAGCGCTACAGGCAGAGTGTGTACCTATTGAGGCTACAGACATTGAAAAAATTGTAAACTTTGCTAAGACAAATAAAATTGACTTTGCCATAGTAGCGCCTGATGACCCGCTCGTGCTTGGTGTAGTTGATAGACTGAGCGAGCTTTCTATACCCTGCTTTGGTCCAGACGAAAAGGCGGCGGCAATTGAGGGCAGCAAGGTCTTTGCAAAAGAGCTTATGAAAAAATATAATATTCCCACAGCAGCATATGAAGTGTTTTCAAAATCCCATAATGCACTAAAATATATAGAAACTGCCCCTTTGCCCTGTGTTATAAAGGCAGACGGGCTTGCCGCTGGTAAAGGCGTTATAATTGCAAATACGCTTGATGAAGCACGAGAGGCAATATGCCTTATTATGGACGAGCTGTGCTTTGGTACAAGTGGCGAGCAGATTATTATTGAGGAGTTTTTAACAGGACCTGAAATATCTGTTTTAGCCTTTACAGATGGTAAAACAATAGTTCCTATGGTATCATCTATGGACCATAAAAGAGCGCTTGACGGTGATAACGGACTTAATACAGGTGGCATGGGAGCTATTGCCCCTAACCCTTTTTACACAAAAGAAGTTGCCGCACAGTGTGAAAAAGAAATTTTTATTCCTACTATAAAAGCCATGGCAAAGGAAAAAAGACCTTTTAAAGGCTGCCTTTACTTTGGGCTTATGCTTACAAAAGACGGTCCTCGTGTTATAGAATACAACTGCCGTTTTGGTGACCCTGAGGCACAGGTAGTACTGCCGCTGCTTGAAACAGACTTGCTTACTATTATGAAAGCTGTAAATGAAGAAAAACTTGATAGCCTTGATATTTCATTTTCTGATAATTCATCATGCTGTGTAATTTTAGCCTCAAAGGGCTATCCTCAAAAGTATGATACGGGCAAAGAAATCTCTTTTTCCGAAAACACAGACCATAAAAACATATTTATTGCAGGTGCAAAATTAGAAGATGGTAAACTGCTAACTTCTGGCGGTAGAGTTTTAGGAGTTACTTCCGTAGCCCCAACATTAAAAGAGGCGATAGAAACGGCTTATACTAACTGTGAAAAGATTGAATTTACAAATAAATATTGCCGTACCGATATAGGTAAAAAAGCATTGGAGGGAAAATTCTAATGGTTTACAGAGTTTATGTTGAAAAAAAACAAGGTTTTAATAACGAGGCAAAACAGCTTTTAGACGAGTTTAATAATCTGCTTTCTATAACAACTCTTACAGGTTTTAGAGTTGTTAATAGATATGATGTCGAAGACGCTGACTTGGAATTGTTCAAATATGCAAAAAAGACTGTGTTTTCAGATTTAAAGGTTGACAATGTTTATGACGAGCTATCTTTTTCAGAAAAAGATAGGGTTTTTGCTGCCGAATACTTGCCCGGTCAGTTTAACCAGCGTGCAAACTCTGCCGCTGAATGTATTCAAATAATATCTCAAAAGGAGCGCCCTTTAGTTAAAACTGCAAAGATTTATATTTGCAGCGGTAACATTAGCGACACAGAGTTTGACTCTATTAAAAAGCATTTAATTAACCCAATTGAAAGCCGTGAAACTTCACTTGCAAAGCCTGAAACGTTAAAAGTAAACTATAATACACCGTCAGAGGTTGAAACACTAAGCGGCTTTATTTCAAAAGATGACGGAGAATTAAAAGAGCTTTTAGAAGACTTTTCACTTGCTATGGATTTTGATGACTTAAAATTCTGTCAAAATTACTTTATTGAGGAAAAAAGGGACCCCACAATAACCGAAATTAGAATGATTGATACTTATTGGTCTGACCACTGCAGGCATACCACCTTTCTAACAGCAATTGACAATGTAAGTTTTTATGATAAAGAAATACAAAAGACGTATGAAGAATACCTAAAAATAAGGCAGTACACAAAAAGAGTTTCGCCCATAAATCTTATGGATATTGCTACTATTTGTACTCGATACCTCAAAAAAGAGGGAAAACTGCCGTTTTTAGATGAATCTTTTGAGGTTAATGCGTGTACTGTTAAAATTAAAGTAGATGTAGACGGTGTTTTAGAGGACTGGCTTTTACTTTTCAAGAATGAAACGCACAATCACCCAACAGAAATTGAGCCTTTTGGCGGAGCGGCAACGTGTATTGGCGGGGCCATACGTGACCCCCTTTCGGGCAGGGCATACGTTTATGCTGCAATGCGTATTACGGGGGCTGGAAATCCTTTGGCGCCTATTAATGAAACATTAAAAGGCAAGCTGCCTCAAAGAAAAATTGTAACAACCGCAGCTGCTGGTTACAGCTCTTACGGCAACCAGATAGGGGCTGCAACGGGGCTTGTAAATGAAATTTATCATGACGGTTATATTGCTAAAAGAATGGAGCTTGGCGCTGTTATAGGGGCTGTACCCGCAAAAAATGTAAGACGGGAAACCCCGATTGACGGCGATGCTGTAATTCTTATAGGCGGAAAAACAGGCAGAGACGGCTGCGGCGGTGCTACTGGCTCTTCAAAGTCGCATGACTTAACCTCTCTTGAAGATGGCGGTGCAGAAGTTCAAAAAGGTAACGCACCAGAAGAGCGAAAACTGCAAAGACTTTTCAGAAATAAAGAGGCTTCTTTACTGATAAAAAGGTGCAATGACTTTGGCGCAGGCGGCATATCTGTAGCTATAGGCGAGCTTGCAGACGGAATAGAAATTGACCTTAACGTTGTAAAGAAAAAGTATGAGGCTCTTGACGGTACAGAGCTTGCTATAAGCGAATCTCAGGAAAGAATGGCTGTAGTTGTAGATAAAGGCGATGTCAATCGTTTTTTAGAGCTTGCCGCAGACGAAAACCTTGAAGCTACTGTTGTAGCCACAATTAAAAATGAGCCACGGCTCATAATGAACTGGAATGGCAAGTCCATTGTAGACATTCACCGTGACTTTTTAAGCTCTAACGGTGCAGAAAAACATATAGATATTGCGGTAGATAAAACAAATGATTATAAAAGGAATGTTAGCGGCACATTTTCTTCTCTTATGAGAAAAATGGCGAGCGACTTAAATGTATGCTCACAGCGAGGGCTTTCAGAGCGTTTTGACTCTACAGCTGGTGCTAACACAGTTTTAATGCCCTTTGGCGGCAAGCACCAGCTAACACCAGCTCAGGCTATGGCGCACACTGTATCTACCGAAAAAGGCAGTACAGACACCTGCTCTCTTATGGCTTTTGGATACAATCCTTTCATCATGGAAAAAAGCCCGTACCACGGCGCTTACCTTGCTGTGATTGAGTCCGTTTCAAAGCTTGTAGCCTCTGGTGCCTCATTTAATGAAGTGTATCTTACGTTTCAAGAATATTTTGAAAAGCTTGGAAAAGATGCTAAACGTTGGGGCAAGCCTTTATCAGCTTTACTTGGAGCTTTTAAGGCACAAACGGATTTAGGCATAGCTGCTATTGGCGGCAAAGATTCTATGAGCGGCAGTTTTGAGAATTTAGATGTTCCGCCCACACTCGTATCTTTTGCCGTAACAACAGAAAAGGCAGAAAATATTGTCTCCCCCGAATTTAAGAAACCAAACCAAAAGGTTTGTATATTGAAACCTGAATATGATGAAAATGGACTTCCAAATCCAAAGTCACTCTTAGAGATATTTAATACAGTTCATTCATTAATTTCTGAAAAATCAGTTACTGCCATTTATACACCCGTTTATGGCGGAATTGCCGAAGGTGTAATGAAAATGTGCTTTGGTAATAAAATTGGATTTTCATTTGATAGTTCTGTTACCCTTGACGATATGTTCGGTTATAATTATGGCGCTTTTATCCTTGAGCTTAACAAGGATTTAGACTTTGGAAAGCCACTAGGAATGACTACAAATGATAGTAATATATCTTACGGTGAAGATGTTTTACAGCTTGAGTCTCTTTTGAGTTTATACGAAAATAAGTTAGAGCCTGTTTTCCCCTCTTATATTAAGCATGATAGTACCCATGTTAAAAATCTTTCAAGCGATAAGGCTTTTCATGGCTCACCTGCTATAAAAACATCTAAACCAAAAGTTCTTATTCCCGTTTTCCCTGGTACGAGTTGTGAATATGAAACGGCAAAGGCATTAAC
>DASRNG010000172.1:0-22462 GCA_035647555.1 Oscillospiraceae bacterium
TGGAGTGTTTAATTTGATAAACGGTAGAATTTTAAGAGACGGTATTTTATCCGCCTCTAACAATATAAATAACCATAAAAAGAGTGTAGATGCTCTTAATGTATTCCCTGTTCCTGACGGGGATACGGGCACTAATATGTCGCTTACTATGTCAGCAGCAGCACGTGAGCTTTCACATCTTTCTGATGATGCTACTGTGTCAGAGGTTGCAACGGCTGCGTCTTCCGCTCTTTTAAGAGGGGCAAGAGGTAACTCTGGAGTTATCCTTTCGTTAATTTTCCGTGGTATAGGTGCAGGGCTTAAAAATGTAAAACAGGCAGACGCTAAAGATTTTGCACTGGCTCTTAGTTTAGGGGTAGACAATGCCTACAAAGCTGTTATGAAACCAACAGAGGGCACTATTCTTACCGTTGCACGCCTTTTTACTAAAGAAGCGCTTGACTGCTTAGAAAGCGGCGACACCGCCTTTGAAAAAGTATGGGAAAATGCTATGAAAGCAGGTAATGAAGCACTTCTTGACACTCCTAATATACTGCCTATCCTTAAAAAAGCTGGTGTTGTTGACGCTGGCGGTCAAGGACTTATGTATATATTTGAGGGCATGGAAAGTGTGTTTTTAGGAAAAGGAATTATAAAATCCAAAGATACAGACACAGATTTTAGCGAATCTTTCGTTATAACGGACAACATAAATGAAGATATTGAGTTTGCATACTGCACAGAATTTATTGTTATGCGCAGCAAAGATAATGAGCAGCCGTCCTCTCTGCTTCGTGCTTACCTTGAGTCTATTGGCGACAGTGTTGTTGTGGTTGATGACGATAATATTATTAAAGTTCACTGCCATTCAAATGAACCTGGTAATATACTGCAAAACGCTCTTAACTACGGCTATCTTGTGGATATAAAAATTGATAATATGCGTGTTCAAAGTGAGCATTCCTCACAAGGAAAGCAAACAATAGCAGAAACAAACGAAGTTAAAGGCACAGTACCAGAGGATAAAGAGGTTTTACAGCCGAAAAAACACTTTGGCATGGTGGCTGTGGCTTTAGGAAGCGGCATTAAGGAGGTTTTCAGTGACATAGGGGTAGATAAGTTAGTAAGCGGCGGTCAAACTATGAACCCCAGTACAGACGATATTTTAAGTGCTATTGAAAAAGTACCTGCAAGAGAAGTTTTTATTTTACCAAACAACAAAAACATTATAATGGCGGCAGAGCAAACTATTCCGCTAACAAATAAAGTTGTGCGTGTACTGCACACACGCTCGGTAGCTGAAGGGGTAGCTGCGGCTTTAGCGTTTGATGAGTCACTGCCTGGTGAGGAAAATCACCTTAACATGACAAAGTCGGCTGAAAATGTTTCTACAGCGCTTATTACCTATGCTGCAAGAGACAGCAAAATTGGCTCTCAACCTGTAAAGAAAGGGAACATTCTTGGAATGGAAAACGGTAAAATTACCGTAATTGATGACTCAATTTTACAAACAACCCTTAAAACAGTAAAACACCTTATAAAGAAAAACACCTCACTCATAACAGTATATTATGGGGAGGATATTAAACAGGAGCAGGCAAACGAGCTTATAGACGCACTTAGTCAAAAGTACGGCAAAGAATGCGAAATAATCGCTATAAACGGTGGCCAGCCCGTTTATTACTACATTATTTCGTTAGAATAGCGTTTGCCAAATTGTTATGTATAATTTTGAAACAAGGCTACAATACTTAAATGGTGTCGGAGAGAAACGCACTGGGCAATTTGCAAAGCTTGGGCTGTTCTCTATCGGTGCCCTTTTGCGTTATTACCCAATTAGGTATGAGGATTGGAGTACCATTACATCTATATATGAAGCACCAATAGGTGAAGTTTGCTGCATTAAAGCCGTTGTTTTTAGCCCCGTTACGGAAATAAAAGCAAAAGGCGGCACACTCATTTGCAAAACGAGTATTACAGACGGCTCTGACATGCTAAGCCTTACATTCTTTAATAATAGGTATATTGCAAGTAGCCTTAAACAAGGTGAAGAATATCTCTTTTTTGGTAAGCTTTCAGTAAATAAGTTTGGTGCGGCTGAAATGATATCACCTCAATTTACTAAGGCAAAAGGCGGCGAGAAAATCCGCCCCATATACCGCCAAAAAGGCACGCTTGGCTCAAAATTTATTGAGCGGTGTATAGCTCAGGCACTTTCTGGTCTTAGAGAAAACTTTCCTGAAACACTGCCTTTAGATTTAATAGAAAAGTACCGCCTGCCCTCACTTGAAACCGCATTAAATAACATGCATTTTCCAGAAAGCTTTGAAAAGCTGAAAGAGGCTAAAAGGCGGCTCGTTTTTGAAGAGCTTTTGATTTTGCAGCTTGGATTTTTAAGAAAAAAAAGTGCAAATGCGGCACTCAGTGCAGCGCCTATTTCAAAAGACTATACGAAAGAATTTTTATCCTCTTTACCCTTTTCGCCCACGTTAGCACAAAAGCGGTGTGTAAAAGAGGCGGCAGAGGATATAGGAAAACCCTCTCCCATGAACAGGCTCCTATGCGGTGATGTAGGCTCTGGCAAAACGGCTGTTGCGGCGGCTCTTATTTACAGTGCGCATAAAAACAGCTTTCAGTCTGCTTTAATGGTTCCTACAGAGGTGCTTGCAGTGCAGCACTTTAACACGCTTACACAAATGTATAAGCATTTTGGTATAAACGTTATGCTCCTTACGGGCAGCACCAAAGCAAAAGAAAAACGACAAATAAAAGAGGCTCTTTCAAACGGTACTTGCAGTGTTGTTGTTGGAACACATGCTATTATACAAAAAGATGTAGAGTTTTCAAATCTTGGGATTGTTATAACGGACGAGCAGCACCGTTTTGGTGTGGCACAAAGGGCGGCGCTTGGATTTAAGGGTGAAAGTCCGCACATTCTTGTAATGTCTGCAACTCCCATACCACGCACACTTGCCATGGCTGTTTATGGTGACCTTGATATTTCATTTCTTGATGAAATGCCAAAGGGCAGGCTGCCTGTTAAAACATATCATGTGTCAACCGCCTATAGAAACAGAATTTATAGCTTTATAAAAAAACATCTTGACAATGATAAACAGGCATTTGTTGTTTGCTCACTTGTAGAGGAGGGTGAGAGTGACCTTGTCCCTGCGGTGGAGTATTACGAGTTTTTAAGGGATACACACTTTAAAAATTACAGTCTAGGGCTTTTGCACGGTCAAATGAAAGGCAAAGAAAAAGATGCCGTTATGGCTGACTTTATAAACAAAAAGCACAAGCTGCTTGTATCTACTACTGTTATTGAGGTTGGTATAGACGTTCCAAACGCTGTTGTTATGATGATTGAAAACGCAGAGCGGTTCGGTCTGTCACAACTGCACCAGCTAAGGGGAAGAATAGGCAGAGGCAAAGAGCAGTCGCACTGCATACTTGTGTCAGACGCTGTTAATGACGAGGCACTTGCACGTTTTGATATATTATGTAAAACGAATGACGGCTTTAAGATAGCCGATAAAGACCTTGAAATGCGTGGTCCTGGCGACTTTTTTGGCAGACGCCAGCACGGATTGCCTGAAATGCAAATAGCAAATCTTATGACGGATTCTAAATCCCTGATTGAAGCTGGAAGAGTGGCAAGGGACATAATAAAAATAGACCCGCAACTAAAAGATGAGCGCCATAAAGGGCTTCTTTATGAAGTAGAGCGGCTTTTTATGGCTATATAAGGAGAAAAAACTATGGAAAGAATTGAAAGCTTTAATATTGACCACACCACACTAAAAAGAGGCATGTATATTTCAAGAACAGACGGCGACATAGTGACGTATGACATTCGCATGCGCACTCCTAACACAGAGCCTGTTATAGACAACGCCCCTATTCATACTATTGAGCATCTTTTTGCAACATTTGTACGAAATAGTGAGCATAAAGAAAATATTATTTATTTTGGACCTATGGGGTGCAGAACGGGTTTTTACTTTTTAGCACGTGATATGTCTCACAGCGGCGCTTTAGCCTTAACTGTAAAAGCGTTTGAATTTATTTCACAATATGACGGAGATGTTCCGGGGGTTAGCGCCGCTGAATGCGGAAACTATAAAGAACACGATTTGCAAAAAGCGAAAGATGAAGCTAAAACTCAGCACGAGCTTTTACGGGGCTGGACAGTTGATAAAATGACGTACTAATATTAACCCTTGCAAATTGTAAGCACAATTGCAAGGTGTAAACATAAACGGGTCCCCGATTTATAATAAAAAAGTAGTGCAAGAGATTTGCCTTGCACTACTTTTTCTATTCTGTTGAAAAATTTGTGAAATAGCCCTGAATAAGAACTACTGGTGTGCCCCTGTCACCGCTTCCGCTTACGAGGTCGGACAAACTGCCGAGTAAATCGGTAAGCCTTCTTGGTGTTGTTCCTTGTGCAGTATCTTCACTGTCAGAGCTTTCCTGCTTTTCTCTTATCTTTTCTTTCATTGCAATAGCAAGCTCGTCACTTTGAAGTGCAGACAGCTCATTATCTGCAAAATATTTCATTTTAATCTCTTTTGGTTTCCCTTTTAGCCTTTGTGTATATGATGGCGAAATTACAGGGTCCGCAAGCTCCCAAATACCGCCCACAGGGTCTTTAAACCCTCCGTCACCGTATACCATAACCTCTATTTCCTTGCCTGTTGCCGCTTTAAGCTCATTATGTAAGTCCATTACAAAGGCATCTGTATCCCTTGGAAAAAGCTTGACTTTATCTTCCGTTGCCCTGTTTGAGCCCAGTAGACCATATTCAGGATTAAATCCGCTGCCATCTACAGATTCTGTTAAAATTTCGTCAAGCCTAAATGAGCGAACGGCTCCCGCATTTTTAATAATCCTTTGTGTTCTCATTCGTGAATGAACATCACAATTGAGAACATTTTTTGTGTATTTTAAGATATGCCTTGGGTCATTAGAAAACACAATTTCTATATTATCACCAAAGCTTTTATAATACTCTATATAATCAATACCCGTAAAACAATGCACCGTATTATAACCAAAGATTTCTCTAAAACCCTTTTCATCAAAGTTATCTGTATAAGGGTTTATGTTTTTATCGTCAAGCTCATCAATATCAATAAAACGGTTTCCAACCTCATCTGCAGGGTATGATAGTTGTATGTACAGCTTTTCGCATGACTTTGCCATAGCCTCAAGCAGCACTCCAAAGCGATTCCTGCTTAATATAGGAAAGACAATTCCCATATCCTTGCCGCCTAGTTTCTGACGTATATCTTTTTCAATTTGGCTAATTGATGCATAGTTCCCCTGCGCTCTTGCTACAACGGCCTCTGTAACAGAAACTATGTCACCGTCACTGAGCTTAAATTTCTCATACTTTGCGGTATCTATAATGCTTTTACATATAGCACTAACGATATTATCCCCCTGCTGAAAAATAGGGGTTATTATCCCTCTTGCCGTCACACCCGTACACCTCATGCAATCACCTCTCCAAACATAAATTATACAATATGATGGTATTATTGTAAAGCGTTATTTTAGCTTTGATAAAATAAAATGCGCTCCTGTCATGTTTAACAATTTTATTATATAAAAATCGAGAAAACTAAGGAAAAATGTAAAAGTTCATAGTTTGTTCATAATTTGGTATAATGCCTGTAACCACTTAGCAATATATTGGTATTGCCAATACAGTACGCAAAGAGAAATTGCTTTCTCTTTCTACATAGAAAAATTCCCCGTTTTCGGGGGTTTTTCTATTTTAAACAACAATAATACAAAAAAACAAATTTTTCTATATTTTTACACATAATGTCTTGAAAGAGCGTGTTAAATATGGTAGTGTAAATACAAATCTAATTATTTGGAGGTTTTGTAGTGGCAACAAGTATTTTAGACGCATATCAAACTACACAAGAAGAAGAGAGAAATTTTGACGGCAGAAAACTCAAGGTTGGAATAATAGGTACAGGCTGGATAGCAGAGGCACATCTTAAAAGCTATGAAAAATGCCCCGATGTTGAAATTGTTGCAGCGGCAGACCTTGTCGAGGGCAAGGCAGAGGCTTTTTGCAAAGAGTATGGTCACCCTGAAATTAGGTGTTATAGAAGCCATAAAGAAATGCTTGATGCTGAAGAGCTTGACGCTGTTAGCGTGTGTACATACAACTCCACACACGCCGAATGCTCTATATATGCCATGGAAAAAGGCGTGCACGTTCTGCTTGAAAAACCTATGTGCATAACTCTTGAAGAGGCTGTAGAGATTTGCCGTGCAGAGAAAAAAAGCGGTACTGTTTTATCAATAGGTTTTCAGCCACGGTTTGACGAAAACATGAAAATGGTTAAAAATATTGTGCAGTCTGGCGAGCTTGGTGAGGTTTATTACATTCAAACTGGCGGCGGCAGAAGACACGGTATACCCACACCTTTTGGCACCTCTTTTATTGAGAAAGATACAGCAGGACTTGGGGCTCTTGGCGACATTGGCTGCTACTCACTTGACATGGTGCTAAACGCCGTTGGCTACCCAAAACCGCTAACCGTTACAGGTTATACCTCTGACTTTTTCGGTCAAAGGCCAGAGTATTTTGAAAAGCCTGAATACGTTGAAAAGTTTGGTGTTGACGATTTTGCAGCAGCATTTGTGCGCCTTGAGGGCGGCATTATACTTGACTTTCGCATAGCGTGGGCAATGCATATGGACACACCAGGCGACTCTTTGATATTTGGTAAAGAAGCGGGGCTTCGTATTCCGTCTACCGATTGCTGGAATGGCTCTATTGGCGGTCCGCTCAAGGTTTATCACAATGTAGCGGGCATTTGTGTTGACACAACTATCCCTGAAGCAAAAAATAAAGGCGATAATTTTGATAAAAAAATCCGCTCTTTTATAGATGCAATAAAGTTTAATCTCCCCTCACCCGTTCCATCAAGCCAAATTATATACAATCAAGCAATTATTGATGGTATTGCACGCTCTGCAAGGCTTGGCAGAGAAGTTGCTATCGAAATTCCAGAGATATAACAGAAATATAAAACACAAAAAGGCTTTCGCATTTTTACTATGCAAAAGCCTTTTTTTATTATTTAACAATAATAAGAAAAAGTTTTATTAAAAAACACTGCTTGCCGAGTAGTTTGGCGCCTCTTTTGTTATATACACATCGTGCGGGTGGCTTTCTTTAAGCCCTGCACCTGTTATTGTTACAAACTTTGAGTCTTTTTGAAGTGCCGGTATATCTTTGCAGCCACAGTAACCCATGCCTGAGCGCACACCGCCTATCATTTGATAAATAGTGTCAGAAAGCGGTCCTTTATAGGGAACTCGACCCTCAACACCCTCTGGCACGAGCTTTTTATTGCCGCTTTGGAAGTATCTGTCCGTACTGCCGCATGCCATAGCTCCTAAGCTGCCCATACCCCTATAAACCTTAAACTGTCTGCCTTGATATATCTCCGTATCGCCTGGGGATTCCTCACAGCCTGCTATAATTGAGCCTATCATTACAACATTTGCGCCTGCCGCAAGAGCCTTTACAATGTCTCCCGAATATTTTATACCACCATCAGCTATTACGGGTATACCGCTTTTATTCGCCTCGTTTGCAGCATCATAAACCGCTGTTATTTGTGGCACGCCTATACCCGCTACAACACGTGTAGTACAAATTGAGCCAGGACCTATGCCAACTTTTATAGCGTCTGCCCCCGCATCTATTAATGCCCTTGTACCCTGTGCTGTGGCAACATTTCCTGCTATTAGCGGTTTTTGAGGGTATGCCTTTTTCACGCTTTTTACAGCCTCTATTATGTTTTTGCTGTGGCCGTGTGCAGAATCAAGCACAAATGCATCAACCTCTGCGTTTGCAAGTGCTGCTGCTCTTTCAAGAACATCCTCTGTCGCACCGAGTGCCGCCGCACACAGTAGCCTGCCTTTCGCATCTCTTGCAGAGTTTGGATATTCTACCGCCTTTTTTATATCTTTTATTGTAATTAGCCCTTTTAGCATACCGCTTTCATCTACAAGCGGCAGCTTTTCTATTTTATGCTTCATCAGTATTTGCTGCGCTTCTTCAAGCGTTGTGCCTATGTGTGAGGTTATAAGATTATCTTTCGTCATAACATCATTAATTTTTACATCAAAATCCGTCATAAAACGAAGGTCCCTATTTGTAAGTATGCCCACAAGCTTTCCATCTTCACATATCGGCACGCCAGAGATTCTAAAGCGTTTCATAAGGTCCATAGCATCATAAACATGGTGGGCCGGAGACAGGAAAAAGGGGTTCGTAATAACACCGTGTTCGCTCCTTTTAACTTGGTCTACCATTGCCTCCTGCTCACTTATAGACATATTTTTATGAATAACACCGATACCTCCCTCTCTTGCAATTGCGATTGCCATTCGGGTTTCGGTAACGGTGTCCATAGCTGCGGTCATAATTGGGGTGCTAAGATAAATATCCCCAGCAAACCTTGTTTTTAAGCTAATATCAGCAGGGAGTACATCTGACTCTGACGGAATGAGAAGTACATCATCAAAAGTTAAACCATGTTTTGCAAATTTTTCACAAGCCATATGATAAAACACCTTTCTATGCTTTATTTTGTAAGTATACCACAGCAAAACAGCTTTTTCAAATATTTCTTGATATATTTAAACGATATGGTAAAATATACTTAGACAGGCTTTACCTTTATAATAAAAAAAGGAAAATTCAAGGCGGGCTTTGCCCGCAACCGAATTGAATGGAAAATTAAATAAGTATTAGGAGAATAAATATGAAAAATTCATATCCCACGCCGCATATAGATGCAAAGCCCTCTGATTTTGCTAAAACAGTTTTAATGCCTGGCGACCCGCTGCGCTCTGAATATGTTGCCAAAAACTTTTTAACAAACGCCGTTCTTGTCAACAATGTAAGAGGTATTAAAGGGTATACGGGTGACTTCGAGGGCAAAAGTGTATCCGTAATGGCAAGCGGTATGGGCATGCCGTCAATGGGGATTTATAGCTATGAGCTTTTTAACTTTTTTGAGGTGGATAACATTATAAGAATAGGCTCTGCTGGTGCTATGAGGGAAGATATATCTGTTAGAAATATTATTCTTGCCCTTGGCGCTTGCACAAACTCTGCCTATGCAAACACTTTTGACCTACCAGGGGTATTTGCGCCTATCTCTAACTATGATTTGCTTTGCCTTTGTAAACAAATGGCTGATGATAAAAACCTAAAAACACATATAGGCAATGTCCTTTCTTCTGATGTTTTTTATGGTGATGAAGAGCTTAAACCTCAAAACGAAAAATCCCTTTCGCTTTGGGGCAAAATGGGCGTTTTGGCGGTAGAGATGGAATGTGCCGCACTTTATATGAATGCAGCGAGAAGCGGCAAGCGTGCGCTTACAGTGCTTACGGTGTCTGACAGCGTTATAACGGGCGAGGCACTAAGTGCAAAGCAGCGTGAAGAATCGTTTGACGAAATGATAACTTTAGCGCTTAAAACTGCGGTTAACGTCCCGTCTAACCTTTAATTTAGATTCTTGCAAACTTAAGGGGTGTATTATGGATAACGAACAACTTATAGATTTAGCAAAAAAGGCTATGGAAGGCTCATACTCGCCGTACTCAAATTTTAGAGTGGGGGCGGCTTTGCTACTACAAAATGGGCAAGTTTATACAGGGTGCAATATTGAAAATGCCTCCTATTCCGCTTGCATTTGCGCTGAAAGGCTTGCTATTTTTAGGGCAATAGGCTGCGGCGAAAGGGAATTTATAAAAATAGCCGTTGTTGGCGGCAAAAAAGGAGAAAAGGCAGACCTTTGCTTTCCCTGCGGTGTTTGCCGTCAGGTACTGTCAGAGTTTTGCGACAGTTCCTTTATTATACTCACAAAAGGGCAAAACGGGGCTACCGCTGAAAAAACTCTTGGCGAGCTTTTTCCTTTTCCATTTGCACTTGACAATTAACTCAACAAAATACACATAACAACATAGGTTTTTTATACCTATGTTGTATTTATTTACGAAATTTCAAAAAACACTTTACTTTACCACGCTAATAGGCTAATATGGTAACAGTACTACAAATTATTAGGAGGATTAATTAAATGAAAAAGAAAATAACCGTACTTATTTGCCTTGTTCTTGCGGCTGTATCCGTTTTTACGCTTACTTCCTGCCTTGGCAAAGGTGATAACGACAATAGCACAACTACTACAGACCCCACAGGCACTACAGAGGCTCCCGTTGTAAAAGACCTTGAAGCCATTACCGCAAACAAAAAACTCGTTATCGGCATAACCGATTTTGAGCCCATGGACTATCAAGATGCAGACGGCAAATGGATTGGCTTTGATGCTGACCTTGCTGAAAAAGTATGCGAAAAACTTGGTGTAACTGCGGAGTTTAAGCTTATTGTATGGGACAAAAACATTGTTGAACTAAACGGCAAAACAATTGACTGTATCTGGAACGGCTTTACAATTGACGAAGACAGAGCTAAAAACGTTACATTTTCTAAAGAATATATGATAAACAGGCAGTCTATCGTTATCCATAAAGACAATTCTGCAAACTTTAAGGATATTGCCACTCTTGACAAGGCATCTTTCACAGCCGAAAATGGTTCTGCTGGCGAAAAAGCAATTAAAGCAAACGACACACTTAAAGACAATAAATATGTTGGCGTTAACGGTCAAATAGATGCTCTTAAAGAAGTGCTTGCAAAAACTTCTGACGCCGCCGTTCTTGACTATACAATGGCAGCTTACCTTATTAACAAAGAGGGCAGCGACTTTGCAAACCTTATGGTTTTAGATGATGAAATCTCTGCCAAAGAGTACTATGGCATTGGCTTCCGCAAAGGTTCTGACCTTGCTGATAAAGTTAATGAAATTCTCGCTGAACTTGAGGCTGACGGCACAATAAAAGCTATTGCCGAAAAATATGGCCTTGAAGATTCCCTTGTTAAGATAAAATAATTTTGCCATACGGCAAAGCCTTTAAAAGGTTGGTATCATGTCTTTTTTTGAAATAACCCTTACACTTTTTCAAGGGTTTCTTGTAACACTAAAGCTATTTGCGCTTACACTTTTATTTTCCTTGCCGCTGGGTCTTTTTATATCCTTCGGCTCCATGTCAAAGTTTAAGCTCTTTAGCATTCCAACTAAAACATTTGTCTGGATCATCAGAGGTACGCCTTTGATGCTCCAGATTATTGTTGTTTTTTATGTTCCGGGTATGCTTTTTAACTACCCAATATTTAAGGACGATAGATTTCTTGCGGCGCTTATCACCTTTGTTATCAATTATGCCGCCTATTTCTCTGAAATATATCGTGGCGGGATTGAAAGTGTGCCCAAAGGTCAGTATGAGGCGGGGCAGGTTTTAGGGCTTACTAAAACACAAACCTTTTTTAAGGTTGTTTTAATGCAAGTTGTAAAGCACATTTTACCGCCCATTAGCAATGAAGTGATAACACTTGTAAAAGATACGTCGCTCATTCGTGTTATTGCTGTTGTAGAGCTTATAAATGCTGCGGAAAGATTTATCGCTAAAGAGGCTCTTTTATGGCCGTTATTCTATACGGGAGTCTTTTATCTTGTTTTTTGCGGAATTCTAACTTTATTTTTTAACTTTATTGAGAAAAAGCTCGATTATTACAGAACTTGATGAAATTTAATTTTTATAATAAATTTTAGTAGAAAGGAAAGGGAAAATGCCTGTTTTAGAGGTTGAAAACTTAACAAAAAGCTTTGGCAAAACGCACGTGTTAAAGGGTGTTTCCTTTGACCTTTGTGAGGGTGAAGTTTTATCGGTTATCGGCTCGTCTGGTAGCGGCAAAACTACGCTGCTTCGCTGTATAAATCAGCTTGAAACGGCAGACAGCGGTAAAATCGTTGTAGGCGGTAAAATGGTTTTTGACAGCTCTTCAGAAAAAAAGCTTACAAAAAAGGAAAAGCGTGAAAATCAGCTTCAAATCGGGCTTGTTTTTCAGTCCTTTAACCTTTTTCCTCAGTATACAGCACTTGATAATGTGATGCTTGCCTTAAAATCCCTTGCAAAAGACCGAGCCGATTTTCAAAAGAATCGTAAGCAAATCCTTTCCGAAATTGAAAAAAAGGCAAAAGACATTCTTATAAGAGTAGGTCTTTCTGACAAGTTCTATAGCTATCCGTGTGAGCTTTCGGGCGGGCAGCAGCAAAGAGTCTCTATTGCAAGGGCCATGGCGCTTGAGCCTAAAATCCTTTTCTTTGACGAGCCTACGAGTGCGCTTGACCCTGAGCTTACAGGTGAAATTTTAAAAGTAATAAGGCAGCTTGCAAATGAAAACATAACAATGGTTATAGTAACTCACGAAATGGCGTTTGCAGAGGCTGTATCTACAAAGGTTATTTTTATGGATGATGGCGTTATTGAGTCGTGCGGAACACCAAGCGAGGTGTTTAGAGAAAACCCAAGCGACAGGCTAAAAGAGTTTTTAAGGAAATACGAATAACATAAGTTTTAAGCGGTGCTGGCAAGGTTTTGCCAGCCCTTTTTTGTAAAGACGCTCATAAATTTTGCTGTACTTTTCATATATAATATGGTAATATTAAGAAAACCTTGAAAGGGGCGAATAGTATGGGGCTTATTAAGGCAGCTGTAGGCTCAGGCGGCGGGGTTCTTGCCGACCAATGGAAAGAGTTTTTTGTTTGTGACTCCATAGCGGCAAATGTGCTTGTTAAAAAGGGAGAAAAGCGTGTTACAGGGCGCTCATCAAACAGAAAAGGCAGTGACAATTTTATTACAAACGGCTCTGGTGTTATTGTGCATGAGGGTCAGTGTATGATGATTGTAGACCAAGGTGAAATTGTAGAGTTCTGTGCCGAACCTGGGCATTTTACCTATGATAGCAAAAGTTCGCCTACTGTTTTTGAGGGTGGTTTTGGTCAAGGTATTAAGGACAGTTTTAAAATGTTCGGCAAACGTTTTACGTATGGCGGCGACACAGGAAAAGACCAAAGGGTTTATTATTTTAATACAAAAGAAATTGTAGGCAATAAATACGGAACTGTTAACCCCATTCCCTTTAGAGTTGTAGATAGAAATATAGGGCTTGATGTTGATATTGCTGTTCGTTGTCATGGCGAATATTCCTATCGTCTTGTTGACCCTATTTTGTTTTATAAAAACGTTAGCGGCAATGTAGAGACAGACTACTCACGTGACACTATTGAAAATCAGCTTCGCTCAGAGCTTTTAACGGCTTTACAGCCAGCTTTTGCAAAAATATCTGAAATGGGCGTTAGATACAGCGCTATTCCAAGCCACACCTCAGAGCTTTCGCAAGCGCTTAATGAGGTTCTCTCGTCCATGTGGGAAAAGCTTCGGGGCATAAAAATCTCCTCTTTCGGTGTAAGCTCTATTACGGCTTCAGAAGATGATGAAAAGATGATTAAAGAGCTTCAAAAAAGTGCTGTACTCAAAGACCCAACAATGGCAGCCGCAGCTCTCACAGAGGCTCAGGCAGCAGCAATGAAGTCTGCAGCAGCTAATGAGGGTGCAGGCGCATTTATGGCTTTTGCAGGTATGAACATGGCGCAAAACGTGGGCGGCGGTGCAGCAAAAGACTTGTTTGCGCTTGGAAATGAGCAAAAAAAGGCAGATGACTGGAAATGCTCCTGCGGTACAGAAAACAAAGGCAACTTTTGCAGCAACTGCGGAAACCCTAAAGATGCAGGACCTTGGAAATGCTCCTGCGGCACAGAAAATAAAGGCAACTTCTGCGGCAACTGCGGCAAACCTAAAAAATAAACGAGTGATTTTGCGATAAACACAAAAAAGACGCCAAAAACACCCCCACTGCACTGAAAATAAAGGCAGCTTTTTAGAAACTACGGAAACTTAAAACTGAATAACGGTTTTGTGAAAATTGTGAAACTCCAAAAATACAACCTCTGAAAATGCCCTACCGAACAGAATCAAAAGCGGCTTTTACAATAACTGTAAAAACCTAAAATACAGGCGTTTAGTAGTGCCCCACTGCACAAAGCAAGGGGAAAAACTGTATTAACTGCGGTAAACCTAAAAATTAATAGGAGGCTTTTATGAGTTACGGCAATGTTTTTGAAATTCTAAAAAAGGCAGCAGCGTTACTTTCTATATTAGTCATAGCTATTTCAAACACCGTAAACCCCATTGTTCCGCCTTTCGTGCCAGAAGAAATTATTGATAATCCACAGGAGGTACCCTCTATGGCAATAATAGAAAACGGTGTTAGTGATTATGTTATCGTTTGCGGAAAAACAAAGGGTGACCCTGAGTATACAGCTGCACTAAAACTTCAGCATTATTTAAAAGAAATTAGCGGCACACTTCTTCCTATTGTGCCTGACAGTACGGTTTCTTCCTCTAAAGAAATCGTTGTTGGTAAAACAAATCGTGAGGGCAAGGAATATACTATTCCCCGAAATTCTTTCGGCATTGAAGATGTACATGTTTTTACAAAGGGCGAAAAGATTGTTATAGCAGGTGCGGAAAAACGAGGCACTCTTTACAGTGTATACGCATTTTTAGAGGAAGCTCTCTCCTTTCGGGCTTTAACTTCTGACCTTTACTATATGCCGAAAAACACAACTGTTAAAGTCCCTCTAAACTTAAACATCTCTCAAAAACCATATCTTGAATACAGAGAAACGGACTGGATTAGCCCTAAAGATGTTGAGTACAGCCTTGCAAACAGGTTAAACTCTAATATATACCGCTCTCTTTCTGATGAAAACGGCGGGTATATGGGTTATGTGGGCAGTTTTGCACATACGCTTAGCACACAGTTTTGTGCGGCATCAAAATACTTTGAAAGCAACCCTGAATACTTTGCTCTCCATGACGGAAAGCGGGTAGATAGGCAGCTGTGTCTTACAAATCCTGACGTTTTAAGCATAGTTATAGAGGAAGTTAGAGAATATCTAAGGCGTGACCCTACGGCGATTGTGTCGCTCACACAGCATGATAATCAAGATTATTGCGAATGTCCGTCATGTAAAGCTATAGACGACTATGAAGGCTCACACGCTGGCACTATGCTAAGCTTTGTAAACCAAATTGCTGATGCTTGTAAAGATGAATTCCCAAATGCCGCATTTGACACCTTTGCCTATCAATACACACGCACACCACCAAAGCATATAAAACCTAAAGACAATGTTATTGTGCGCCTTTGTTCAATTGAATGTTGTTTTTCGCACCCTCTTTCAGACCCTACTTGTAAGCAGAACGCAAAGTTTTGTGACGACCTTAAAAAATGGGCAGAAAATTCAAACAGGCTTTATGTGTGGGATTATACAACTAACTATTCCCACTATGCAGCGCCGTTTCCAAACTTTCATGTAATTCAAGCTAATATGCAGCTTTTTGTTGAAAACAGCGTTGTAGGCGTTTATGAAGAGGGCAACTACACAGCAAGCGAGTGTAATGCCGAATTTGCAGAGTACAGAGCATATCTGCTTTCCCGCTTATTGTGGGACCCTTATTGTGACCTTGAAAAAGAGTCTGACTTATTTCTTAAAGAGTACTATGGTGACGGCTGGCAATATATAAAAGAGTATATACGATTTACCTGCTCAAAAACGGGGCAAAAAGATACACACATGGGTATTTTTAAAGATATAACCGACAAGAGTATTCTTAGTGTTACTAAAAATGAAATTGCTTATATTGACGGGCTTTGGGAAAATGCAAAATCATTATCAAACAACGATATAATTTATGAAAACATTGAAAAAAGTGAGCTTTCATGGCGATACTATAAAGCCTGCAATAAAAAAGCAGAGTTTTCACGTATTTCTAATGCTGCTGGCTGGATAGATGAAAACAAAAAGTTTTATGAGGACTTAATGCGTTTTGACACTAAAAGGCTCCGTGAAGGGCGCTATATGAAAGATGATATAACTAACTTTTCGGGTACGCCCAAAGATTGGAGATAAACTATGCTTATTACAACAACACAAAAAATTGAGGGATATAAGGTAACACAGTATATAGGCCCTGTTTTCGGAGAAGTTGTTGCCGGAATTGACTTTATTAAAGATTTTAAAGCGGGACTTTCAAACTTTTTTGGCGGAAGAAGCTCTACTTATGAAAACGAGCTTGTTAAAGCACGTGAAGATGCTTTGCGTGAAGTATCAGAGCGTGCCGCTTTAATGGGCGCAAACGCTATAATAGGAATGGCGGTTGATTATGAGGTTCTTGGCGTAAACAATGGTATGATGATGGTAATTGTTTCAGGAACTGCCGTTAAATTTGAGTAGTTTAGCCATTTCATTAGCTGCCAAAAAGGAAAATAAAGTCTCCTCAGCATAAGAAAAATCAAACTTCCTTTGCACATTAAAAAAGCCGAGCTAAAAATCAGCTCGGCTTTTTGTATTATTTTATTAAAAACAGCGCTCCTCATGAGTTTGGGTGCAAGTGCCAAACTTTTCACAGCGGTAACAAACCTCATTTTTAAGTGCTTTCCCATCGAAAAAGTCTTTCAAATTTTGGAGTGTGACCTTTGCAATATTTTCAAGTGCCTCTTTTGTTAAAAATGCTTGATGACCCGTTACTAAAACATTTGGCATTGATAATATGCGTAAAAGTGTATCATCTTCTAAAATCTCACCCGAAAAATCCTCGAAAAAAAAGTCTTCCTCCTCTTCGTAAACATCAAGACCCACAGCTCCAACCTTTTTGCTTTTTATTGCAGTGAGAATCGCCTTCGTATCAATAAGCTGCCCACGTGATGTGTTTAATATATAAACACCGTCTTTCATAAGTGAAAGCGCCCGCTCGCCGATAATGTGCTTTGTGTCTTTTGTTAAAGGGCAGTGCAGTGAAATAATATCAGAGGATTTGTAAAGCTCGTCAAGCGAAACATAGTCAATTTCCGAATTTTTATCAGGAAATACATCGTATGCTATAATCTTCATTCCAAAGCCTTTGCAAATATCAATAAAAACTTTACCTATTCTGCCTGTGCCTATAACCCCTACGGTTTTGCCGTAAAGGTCAAACCCTGTAAGACCTGAAAGCGCAAAATTATGCTCTCTTGTTCTGTTGTAGGCACGGTGAATTTTTCGGTTTAGCGCTAAAAGAAGCGCTACTGTATGCTCTGCCACAGCATAAGGTGAATAAGCAGGTACACGCAAAACATGAATTTTACCGTACGCTGCTTTTAAGTCAACATTATTATATCCTGCACTTCTAAGTGCTAAAACTTTTACTCCAAGTGAATCAAGACTTTCAACAGTCTTTTTATCTGCAGAGTCATTTACAAAAGCGATTACGCCGTCACACCCTTGTGACAGAACCGCGCTATGCTCGTGAAGTTTACTTTCAAAATACCTTATATTAAACCCATATAAAGGGGCAAGGTCTTCAAAATACATTTTGTCATATGGCTTTACGTCATAAAAGGCTATGTTTTTCATTTTTTCCCCCAAAAATCTCTATGGGTTTATTATTAACCAATTTCTTTATAAAGTGCAAGAAATTTGTTAAGAATTATTACTTCTTTTGTAGTAGCCAGCTCAAAACTGTTATTTTCGGGTGTTTTTAACTCGTAATAACAGTTTCACCGCCGTATAGGTTTACTATTAATCAAATTCCCTATAAAGCGCAAGAACTTTGCCAAGGATTATTACTTCTTTTGTAATAATTGGCTCAAACTCGTCATTTTCAGGCTGTAATCTAAAGTGCCCATTCTCCTTGTAAAAGCGTTTTACCGTCGCTTCTTCTTCAATCATAGCAATAACAATTTCGCCGTTTTCACAATACGGTGTTTTCTCTGCTATTACAATGTCACCGCCAAAAATTCCAGCTTGTATCATACTGTCGCCCCGCACCTTTAGTGCGAACAGCGGTTTATCCCTTGAAACCCTGCCAGAATACGGAATATACCCCTCAATCTGCTCTACGGCAAGAATGGGCATACCAGCAGTAACAGTACCTAAAAGCGGAACAGAAATTACATTGTCTGCCTGTCCTAAAATCCTTATTGAGCGCTTTAAAAGCGGGTCACGCATAATGTAGCCTGCCTTTTCAAGTGCGTCAAGTGCCGCTTGAACAGAGGAGGTTGATTTTAACCCTACTGCAGCGCCAATTTCCCTTACTGAGGGTGGAACACCATCTTGAGAACGCTCTATAAGATATTCATAAATCCTTTTTTGCGTTGCGTTAATAGACTCCATAATGCCTCAATCCTTTCCATATGGCAGAGATTAAGGTGATTATAGCACAAATGAATTTAAAAAGCAAACATTTGTTTGATTTTGATTATTTCTTTCGCAAATATATAAGAATAACGGATATATCCGCAGGTGAAACACCGCTTATCCTTGAGGCTTGCCCCACATTTGAGGGCCTTATGTTAGAAAGCTTTTCTGATGCTTCAAGCCTAAGACCAGTAATTTTTTTATAATCAATATCCTCTGGCAGTTTCCTTTTTTCAAGGCGCTGTGCCTCTGATATATCTGCTTGCTGCCTTTTAATATATCCCTCATACTTTATTTCAATTTCCGCTTGTTCTATTACTTCAGGCGGTAAATGGGGACGCTCTTTATCAAACGGCAAAAGGCTTTCATAGCAAAGCTGCGGCCGTTTTAAAAGTTCAAAAAGTTTTGCGCCCGTTTCAATCGGTGCTGTGCCTCGTGAAGTTAAAACTATATTAAGCTCCTTGCTTGGCGGTATTGTTGTTTTTTTAGTTCTTTTTATCTCCGTCTTTATAAGCTTTTCTTTTTCCTTTACATCTAAAAGCCGCTTCTCGCTTACAAGCCCTATTTTATAACCCGTTTCAGTCAAACGCAAATCGGCATTATCTTGCCTTAAAATAAGCCTATATTCGCTTCTTGAAGTCATCATTCTATATGGGTCCTCACAGCCTTTTGTGACTAAATCATCTATTAATGTGCCTATATAAGACGACGAGCGAGGCAGTATAAAAGGCTCTTTATTTTGAACCTTTCGTGCGGCGTTTATGCCTGCTACAAGCCCTTGCGCTGCCGCCTCCTCATAGCCGCTTGAGCCGTTGAATTGCCCTGCGCCGAAAAGACCTTCAAAATCTAGAAATTCAAGTGTGGGCTTTAGAGTAGTGGGGTTTATGCAGTCGTACTCTATGGCATAGGCATCTCTCATAACTTTTGCTTCTTCAAGCCCCTTTACACTTTTAAGTATGTCTTTTTGAACATCTACAGGAAGTGAACTTGAAAGTCCTTGTAAATAAAGCTCTTTCGTATTAAGTCCGCAAGGCTCAATAAACACCTGGTGGCGCTCTTTCTCAGTGAATCGCACAATTTTATCCTCTATACTTGGGCAGTATCTTGTTCCTATCCCCTCAATTTTGTGCGAATAAAGCGGGGACCTATCGAGGTTGTCAAGTATTATTTGCTTTGTGTTCTCATTTGTATATGTTATGTGGCAAGACTTGTAATTTTTGAGCGTTTCTTTTGTTTCAAAAGAGAATGGAGTTATACTGTCATCTCCCTTTTGCTCTTCAAGCTGCGAAAAGTCTACACTATCTGCGTTTACACGAGGTGGTGTACCCGTTTTAAAACGGCGCAAATTTATATTTAAGTTTTTTATAGACTTAGAAAGCTCTATAGATGGAAACATGCCGTCAGGACCACTGTCAAAAACAACTTCTCCAACATAGTTTTTGCCGCCTAAAAATGTGCCCGTTGCAATTATGACACACTTTGCAGCGTACATACATTCAAGCTTTGTTTTAAGCTTATAAAGCCCGCTTTCTTCTCTTTTTAAGTCTACTATTTCTGCTTGCAAAAGGTCAAGATTTTCTTGGCTTTCAAGTACAAGCTTCATATATTTTGAGTATTGAGTTCTGTCAATCTGCGCACGAAGGGAGCGCACGGCAGGGCCTTTGCCTGTGTTTAGCATTCTGCTTTGTATTAAAGTTTTGTCAGCAGTTTTGCCCATTTCTCCGCCAAGGGCATCTATCTCTCTTACGAGATGCCCTTTAGAAGTGCCGCCTATTGAGGGGTTGCACGCAAGGTGCCCTATCCAATCAAGGTTTATTGTAAACACGATAGTCTTTACACCAAGCCTTGCTGCTGCAAGTGCCGCCTCTATGCCTGCATGGCCTGCACCAATAACAGCTACATCATATTCTCCTGCAAAGTATTCCATAAATCTTCCCTTATTTCCCTACGCAAAAACTCTTAAATAACTCGTCCACAACGGCTACTGACGCCTTTTCGCCCGTAAGCTCTAAAAGTGCATTTACTGCGCCGTCAAGACTAATATTTACGGCATCTCGTGTCATACCCATTTCTATAGCCTCTAAAGCTTCGCTTACACATTCATGGGCTGTTTTAACGAGTTTTCTTTGCCTTTCTGTAATTAAAACAGGTTCAGATGAGTCAAAGTCTGCCGTTCCTAAAATATTTTCTACTTCAGCTATAAACTCTGTTAAACCCTCACCGCTCTTAGCTGAAATGTACACTATGTTTTCCGTATATTTTTTTACCTTATCTATATCAAGCTTTATGCCTAAATCTGTTTTGTTTATCGCTACAAGATTTTTCTTCTTTGAAGCTTTTTTCAAAAGCTCCTCTTCCGATTTTGTAATCCTTTCTAAGCCTTCCAGCACTATAATAACAAATGGCGCTCTTTCCATTCTTAAAACTGCTTTTTCAACACCTATTTTCTCTGCCTCTGACGATATATTTTCGTGTATCCCTGCCGTATCTGCAAGTTTTAGCGTTACATTGCCTATTCGCACTGTTTCCTCTATTATATCCCTTGTTGTGCCTGCCTGTGGTGTAACAATTGCCTTTTCACTGCCAGAAAGAAGATTTAATAAGGTGGATTTCCCAACATTCGGCTTGCCTGCTATTACGGTTTCTATGCCGTCTATAACGGCTTTTCCTGCATCAAATGAGTCTATTAGGTTAAAAAGGTCATGTTTTATAGATGTTAGTGAGGTTATAAGGCTTTCGTCTGAAAGCTCTTTTATATCCTCTTCTGGATAATCTGCCCATACGGCAAGGTGCGCACAAATTTGTGTTAATGATGCCGCTGTTTCAGAAATTTTTCTGCTGATATTGCCCATAAGAGCGTTTAGCGCCGCCATGTGACCTGCCTCACCTTTTGCGCCTATTACACTCATTACCGCCTCTGCCTCTGATAAGTCAAGCTTTCCGTTTAGAAAAGCTCTTTTTGTAAACTCGCCAGGGCTTGCAGGCTCTGCCCCTGCGTTTAGCACGGCTCTTAAAATTCTGCTCATTACATAGGGGCCGCCATGCCCCGAAAGTTCTACAACATTTTCTCCCGTATAGCTTTTAGGGGCACGAAACAATAGAGCTATCGCCTTATCTATCTTTGTTTCACCGTCATAAACATTGCCCAAAGCAGCAGAATATCCGCCTCGGGAAGAGAGAGGCTCTCCCGAAGCGGTTATAAAAACTTTATCAGCAATTTCAATTGCCTTGTCGCCAGAAATCCGAACAATTCCTATACCTGCCGCCGCTTGCGCTGTGGCTATCGCCGCTATTGTTTTCATACTTTTACCTTTATGCCATCATGTCCTTTAAGAAGTCTACTGCCTTTATTATGTCTCCCGCAGGGTCGTCTCCTACTTCTCTTTCTATTGTAAGATATCCTTTAAATCCAATATCCTCTAAAGCTGCAAGATACTCAGGCCATTTAACGCCGCCCTCACCTAATGGAACCTCCTCAAAAGAGGGGCCTGTTACGATTTCAGACTTTGCCATGCCGTAAACTACCTCAGGGTCTTTTTCAAACAGCCTTATTCCGTCCTTTGCGTGGGTGTGAACGATATAATCTTTAAGGTTGTAAACGGCTTTTACAGGGTCATCACCTGTTACCATAACAAGGTTTGCAGGGTCAAGGTTTACTGAAACACCTTTTGAGCCAAGCGTGTCAAGAAACTTCTTTAATACTAATGAAGTTTCAGGTCCTGTTTCAATTGCGAAAAATGCATCTATTGAGTCTGCATATTCTGCAAGCTCGTGGCACGCTTCTTGAATAATCTTGTATCTATCATGATTACTATCTTCAGGAACCACGCCAATATGCGTTGTAACAACATTTGTTTCTAGCTCTTTAGCAAGGTCGAGAATCCTTTTTGATTTTTCAATCTTTTCAGGGTTTTTCTCTGGGTGTGCGAACCCTCCGCCGCCAAGGTCACCGCAAAGTGCGGAAATAATAAGACCGCTGGATTTAACTAAATCTAAAAACTCTTTTCTTGCCTCTTTTGAAAGGTTTTCAGGAGCCATTTCGCCCATTGTAGAGTAAACTTGTATACCCTCTACCCCGTCAATACTTGCGGCTTTTAGCACCGCTTCTTTAGGTGGTACCCTAAAGCTATCAATAATTACGCCAATGGGAAATTTGTACATAAAAAAACCTCCTTATATTTGTAAAAAGCCTACCTTTTTCATAACCTTATTAAGTGTCCTTTGTGAGC
>DASRNG010000173.1:0-12885 GCA_035647555.1 Oscillospiraceae bacterium
GGTATTCCACAAAAACTTTCATACCGAAACTTGCTTTACACCGCAGTAACAAGAGCAAAAGAGATTTGTATTACAGTAGGCACTAAAGAAACGCTATACGGTATGATTGGAAATGACAAAAAAAGTAGAAGATATTCGGCATTAAAGCACTTTTTAACAGCTAAGAGCGGCGATGAGCAGGAGTAATTATGAACGGTTCACTTATTAAAGAAGGCGTATTATCACTATTTTTTCCAAAGCGATGCGAGTTTTGTGACAATGTTATAGACTTTAGGCTATGCGAATGTAAAAAGTGCTCGGACAGTGTTGACAAAATAACAGGTGAAGTATGTTTGCTTTGCGGATTTATAAAAAAAGACTGTGTTTGCTTGAATCACAAGCACTATTATAAGGCAGTTGCGGCACCTTTTTATTATGAGGGCGCAGCAGGCAAAGCTATAAGACGGCTAAAGCACAAACATGATGAAAAGGCTGTTAAAATGTTTGCAAAGGAGATGGAGCGTATATTTGATGAAAATTTTTCAAATCTCGTATATGACCTTATTACAAGCGTTCCATTGTCTAAAAAATCGTATAACAGCAGGGGGTATAATCAAGCAGAACTTTTAGCAAGGGAGTTTGCAAAAGGGGTAAAGCTTCCGTACAAAGAAACTCTTGTAAAGACATATGAAACAAAGCCGCAGCATACTCTTTCCAAAACAGAGCGAACGGGCAACTTAATTGGCATTTTCGAACCGTTTATCGGAAATATACAAAAAGGTAAGAGGATTATTTTAGTTGACGATGTTAAAACAACGGGCGCAACGCTAAACGAGTGTGCAAAGACTCTTTTAATAGCAGGTGCTGATGAAGTTATATGTATTTGTGCGGCAATTACAAAAAATAAAAGAATATAAGGCATAAACTACAAAAGTATTAAGTCAATTAATAAATTAATTTAAGGGGTAGTTTTTATGGCGAAATATGAGCGAAGATTAGTAGGTAACTTTTACGAAGTTCTGTCAATGTGCGAGACAGCAATAGTTAAAAGCAGCATATCTGCAAGCTTTGAGGCTGGCAGTGACTTTACGGTTGGAGATGCAAGAGTTAGTGTGCGTGTATATGAAAGGTACAGCTACTTTGGCGGCAATAGAGTGAGCCTGAATATAACATTAGCGGGTGAGGGGAATGACTTGTATTTGTCTGCCATAACCTCAGGCGGCAGTCAAGCTATGTTTTTTAAGATAAATACAATAGGAGAAGAAAATTTTTTAAGCACCTTAACAAAAGCAGTAGAAAGCAGATTTCCTTTGAGATGATAAATATATGAAAATATAAGATGTATAGCAATAAAGTAATAAAAAACAACTGCAGCGTTTTTCTGCATTAGCTTTTGTCTATAAATTTACAGTTATAGCCTTTAATAGAGCTAATAATATGATATATAATAAAAAACACCGAAACTTTCAAAAAACTCTTGACGAGTAAATAAATATGTGCTATATTATCTAAGCGTCTACACGCTGGTGTAGCTCAGTTGGCAGAGCAGCTGATTTGTAATCAGCAGGTCGGGGGTTCAAGTCCGTCCACCAGCTCCAATAAAATAAGGGAGAGTACCCAAGTTGGCCAAAGGGGGCAGACTGTAAATCTGTTGTCAGTGACTTCAGTGGTTCAAATCCGCTCTCTCCCACCAAAAAAAGCACCTACGGGTGCTTTTTTACTTAGAAAGTATTCCATCATCACAATAAGTTAATAAACCAAATAAAAATTGAGTTTAATATATTCTTAATAAAATTGTAATTGTTTTTTTCGGTTTTAATGTTAAACTTAAAAGAAAGAGGGGGAACGGCTTTGGGCAGAAAGAAAATAAACAGAAGAAAAAAGAAGAGTCCTTTAAGAATTTTAATACCTTTTATAGTGTTTCTTGTACTTATTACAATAACACTTAAAGAATCTGGCGTTTTTGGCACACAGCAGGCACCCCAGCAAACAGAGCACACCACAACCACAGAAACACAAAAGGCTGAAAATCTGGTTGACTGGCGGCTTATTCTTGTAAACGCCCAAAACCCCGTACCAGCAGACCTAAACATAGAATTTACTAATCTTAGAAACGACCATAAGGTTGACAGCAGAATTTATCCAGAACTTCAAAAGATGTTTGACGACTGCCGTAGTGCAGGTTTTTTGCCGCTTATTAGAGAGTCGTACAGGTCTTATGAGGAGCAGAAAAAGATTTTTGATGATAAGGTATCAGCATATAAATATGAGGGATATGATAACGAAACGGCATATAATAAAGCGGCCGAATATGCAGCACTACCAGGGCATAGTGAGCATCAATTAGGGATTGCGGTGGATATTACAGCGGAAAACCCTACAATTAATAACAATGAAAAAATTTGGCGCTGGTTAAAAGATAACTGTGTAGAATATGGCTTTATTGTCAGGTACCCTTTAGGCAAAGAGGATATAACAGGCATAGCCTTTGAGCCATGGCATTTTAGATATGTGGGTAAAAAAGCCGCTATGGAAATTACGGAAAACGGGCTTTGCCTTGAGGAATATATAAAGCAAAAGGATATATTATAAGATGTTATAATTATCTTTATAAGAATATAAGACAAAAATTCAGATAAAGGCAGCGTGGCTAAACCGCTGCCTTTTATGTATATAATTTACAATATCAATAATACTAAACATATCAATGCAAAGGAAGTGTGATATGGAGTTTTTTAATAATTATAAGCTTGTTGAAGAAGACGGCGAATATATACTTGAAATTGTACTTGGCAAAGATATGGAGGAGTTTGCTAAAGACTTTCTTTCGGACGAGGAGACAGAACCCTCAGACCTAGAAAGCAAAGCGAAAGAGCTAATAAAAGAAAAATATGAAAATGTTAAGATTAAATCTATAAAATTTATTGTGGGAGCAGCAGTTATAGCTGTTATTCCGCTTTATGCTGGCAGCGTATCGGCAAAGGCTGCAAGCCCCTCTACTGCAAGTGTGGCGCAAACTGTAAAAAGCACTTCATTTTATGTAACAGCATCAAAATTAAATGTAAGACAAGGACCATCAACATCGTATTCAATTATGCACGCATTATGGAATGGTAACAGAGTTACGATAATTAGTGAATCGGGTAATTGGTATAGAATAAGGCTGTCAGATGGTAGAATTGGCTGGGTGAGTAAGGACTATATTAGCTCTGACTATACGACAAGCGGCACTGTAACGGCATCAAAACTTAATGTAAGAAAAGGGCCGTCCACTTCTGAAGCGGTTTTTCATGCACTATGGCAGGGGAATAAGGTAAGCGTTATCGGTGTTTCAAACGGTTGGTGCAGAATAAGGCTTTCAGACGGTAGAATAGGTTGGGTGAGCGGAGACTATATAACAGTGACGGGTAGCACAGCACAGCAAAAGATAGATAAAGTTGTATCTTTATCAAAATCTTTAATAGGCACGCCATATGTTTTTGGCGGTGCTTCACCTAAAGATGGCGGATTTGACTGCTCTGGGCTTACAGTATACGTATTTAGTCAAGTAGGTTACACTCTCAATAGGATTTCGTCTGACCAAGCTACACAAGGCGTATATGTTTCAAGTGGCAATAAAAAAGCGGGCGACCTTGTATTCTTTTCAATTAACGGCACAAGAGTTGACCATGTTGGCATTTATATAGGAAATGGACAAATGATACACAGCCCAAAACCGGGAGACAGTGTTAAAGCTGTTAGCATAGAAACGGGGTATTGGCAGCAGCGCTATATTTCTACTCGAAGAATAATTTATTAAAAGCGAATTTCGCTTGACAAAGCGGTGTATTTGTGGTTATATATAACTATTCGGTAACGGTTACCGAATAGTAATCATTACAAGTGATGAACTAAAATATTCAATTCTTGTATTAAGGAAATGTATAATGAGCACAGATTATGAAAAAGCTTCTTCTGTTTTAGTAAAAAACGGAATAAAACCATCGCACCAGCGTGTTATGATTTATTTTTATCTCGAATCAAACCTTATTCACCCCACTGCACTTCAAATTTATGAAGCCTTAAAAGAGTCTATCCCCACACTATCAAAATCAACGGTTTATAGCACCTTAAAAGCCTTTTTAAAAGCTAATATTGTAAGAGAGATTACGATAGGGGAAAATGAAATTAGGTATGAATTTAATGTGCATGACCATGGTCATTTTAGGTGTAATAGGTGTGGTACAATTTATGACTTTGAAATAAGTAGAGACTGTATTCATACTGATGAGCTTTTAGGATTTAAGATTGATGATAAAAACGTTTATTACAAAGGTATTTGTAAATGCTGCCTTGAAAAAGAGGCGTAAAACTTATTTTGGTTAATTGAGTGAATACTCAATAAATATATTTGAAAGGAAGATACAAATGGCTGTTGAAAGACAAAAATTCTACATATGCAAACACTGCGGTAACATTATTACTTACGTTGAAGATTCAGGGGTTCCTGTGGTATGTTGCGGCGAAGAGATGGCAGAACTTAAAGCAGGAGTTTCCGACGGTGCATATGAAAAGCATGTTCCTGATGTTAAGGTTGAGGGGAACAAAGTTAGTGTTAGGGTTGGCTCTACTCTTCACCCAATGGTTCCAGAGCATTATATAAGCTGGATTTATATTCAAACTTCACAAGGCGGTCAGCGCAAGATTCTTGATAAAACAGGTGAACCTACGGCTGTTTTTATGCTTACAGATGATGATAAGCCTGAAATTGTATATGAGTACTGTAACCTTCACGGGCTTTGGAAGGCAGAAGTATAATTTATAAAAAAACACTAAAGAAAGGTGACGAAAATGAAAGAACTTAAAGGAACAAGAACAGAGGCTAACCTTTTAGCGGCTTTTGCTGGTGAAAGTCAGGCTAGAACAAAATACACCTATTATGCAAGCAAAGCAAAAAAAGATGGGTACGAGCAAATAGCACAGCTTTTTCTTGAAACGGCAGAGAATGAAAAAGAGCATGCTAAAATATGGTTTAAGCTGCTTCATGACGGCATTCCTGGCACTATAGAAAACCTAAAAGACGCCGCAGCAGGCGAAAATTATGAATGGGTAGATATGTATGCCAGCTTTGCTAAAGAGGCACATAAAGAGGGCTTTACAGAAATAGCAGAGCTTTTTGAAGGTGTTGCAGCAATTGAAAAGCACCATGAAGAAAGATTTTTAAAGCTTCTTGAGAATATTGAAACAGGCAAAGTGTTTTCAAGAGACAGTGAAAAAGCATGGAAATGCAGAAACTGCGGTCATATACACATTGGTGAAGAGGCGCTTGATATGTGCCCCGTATGCGACCATCCAAAGGCTCATTTTGAGCTTTTAGCTGAAAATTACTAATAGGAGGAGTATATATGAAAAAGTATGAATGTATAATCTGTGGCTATGTTTATGACGAGGAGCAAGGTGACTCAGGTAGTGGCATAGCAGCTGGTACAAAGTTTGAAGAGCTTCCAGAAGACTGGGTTTGCCCCGTTTGTGGTGCCTCAAAAGACGAGTTTACAGCACTATAAAAATTATATCAAGCTGCCGCAAAGCAAAGTGTTTTGCGGCAGTTTTTATTGTTTATTTGATTGACTTTTAATTACTACTATAGTAAAATTTTATATATTTATAAAAGAGGTGTTTATATTGAATTACCGTGAGTTTTTAAAGTCTGCCGCCCATGTAAAACCATCTGCTCGTCAGCTTCACACTTTAAGCGAAGTTGGCTTTTATGCATTTATACATTTTGGTACAAATACATATATGGATTATGAATGGGGATATGGCTCAGAGGACCCTAAAATATTTAGTCCCGAACCTATTGACTGTGATGCGTGGGTAGAGGCTATAAAGTCTGCCGGTATGAAAGGTGTTGTAATAACTGCAAAACATCATGATGGTTTTTGCCTGTGGCAAACAGAGTATACAGAGCATTCAGTAAAAAATAGCCCCTATAAAAATGGCAAAGGTGATGTTGTTAAAGAGCTTTCACAGGCGTGTGAAAGAGGCGGAATTGAGTTTGGATTTTATCTATCACCGTGGGATACAAATTCAAAGCTTTACGGTACTGATGAATATAATACATACTATAAAAATCAGCTTAAAGAGCTTTTAACAGGTTATGGCAAGATTTTTCACGTTTGGTTTGACGGCGCTTGCGGCGAGGGTCCAAATGGTAAAACACAAGTTTATGATTTTGAGGGCTATATAGAGCTAATACGCAAATATCAGCCTGATGCCACAATATTTCACGATACAGGACCTGATATTCGTTGGTGTGGTAACGAGGCAGGCATTGCAAGGCACGCAGAATGGGCAGTTGTGCCAAAAGAGCTTTGCCCAAGAGCCGAGGTTCAGACAAGCGGAGCGCTGTTTGAGGGTGATTTGTCCCATATGTACAACTCTGATAATGATATTGGCACTATCTCTAATATAATATATTCAAAAGGGCTTGTATTTTGCCCTGCAGAGGTTGATATGTCTATTCGTCAAGGCTGGTTTTACCACTCTTATGACGAGCCGCATTCACTTGAAAGGCTGTTTGACACATATGTAAATTCGGTTGGAGGGAATGCCGCCTTTATTCTTAACATACCGCCAATGCCAAGCGGCAAGTTTGATGATAAAGATGTGGCCCGCCTTAAAGAGCTTGGCGATAAAATAAGAGAAAGTTTTTCAAAGGACTTTACAGATGAAGACGGTGTAGATATACAGCATGAAAAGCTTTATGATACACAGTGTGCTTACACAGTAACACTGCCTAACAAGAAGAAAATAAAGTATGTAGTGCTTGAAGAGGATATTGCACAGGGGCAAAGGGTAGAGTCTTTTGTAATTAGCAGGCTTGACGGATTTGGAAAGTGGCTTACAGTTTACTCTGGATTTACAATAGGAAACAAAAAGATTTGCCCTGTAGACCTTAAAACAGATAAAATAAGGGTACACATTACAGCATCAAGAGATGAAACTATAATGAAAAAAATCTCTATTTATTAATTTGGATATAAAAATGAAGTCACAAAGAAATAAAACAATTATATTATCAAACGAGCAGGAAGATGCATATATAAAGCACTGCCTTACGGAAAAAGAGCTTATGAAAGTGCCATCTTTTATTGATAGTGTAATTTACGGAGATACATTTAGCATTATGCCAAAGCTGGGCACAGGCTTTGCAGACCTGCTTGTAGCAGACCCGCCCTACAATTTGAATAAAGACTTTGATAATAATCAATTTAAAAGTAAAAGCAGCAGCGAGTATAGAAAGTATACCGAAAGTTGGCTTTTGCCCGCTTTGGCACTTCTTAAAAACACTGCCTCTATTTATGTTTGCTGTGATTATAAATCAAGCCTTATAATAGGCGACATTCTTTCACAGCACCTAATAGTCAGAAACCGCATTACATGGCAAAGGGAAAAGGGCAGGGGAGCGAAGAAAAACTATAAGAATGCGATGGAAGATATTTGGTTTGCCACCGTATCAGATGACTATATATTCAACCTTGACGCTGTAAAGCTAAGAAGACGTGTTATAGCACCTTATAGAGAAAACGGTAAACCAAAGGATTGGCATGAAACTAAAAAAGGTAACTTTAGAGACACGTGCCCCTCAAACTTTTGGGACGATATTTCTGTGCCTTTTTGGTCAATGGCAGAAAACACAAGCCACCCCACACAAAAACCCGAAAAGCTAATGGCAAAACTTATTTTAGCAAGCACTAACGAGGGCGACATAGTCTTTGACCCGTTTTTAGGTTCAGGAACAACTGCCGTTACAGCAAAAAAGCTAAATCGTCATTTTGTAGGGATTGAAAAAAGCAAACGGTACTCTGCTCTTTCACAGTACCGCCTTGCTAAAGCTGATGAAGACAAAAGGATTCAGGGCTATGAGGATAATGTGTTTTGGGAAAGAAACACACAAAAATGAAACTAAAAAACCGAGCAGTACGCTCGGTTTTTAATCTTATTTATTATCTTGTGGGTAAACAACGCCTATTTTCTCTCTTATCAAATCCATTTGACGTGTAATATATAAAGAATGTGAAAGCGGCAGTAAAGAGCTTTCTTTTTTGCCCTCTCTAAGGCAAGCGCCAACCTCCATAATCTGCTCCTCAAAGCCATTACCGTAAAAAGGCTTATTTATCTCATAGCTTTCCTCGCCGTATATATTTATTTCAAGTTTTTGCGGTGCATAAAATCTATCAACATAAATAGCACCTTTTTCGCCGTAAATTGCACCTCTATTTGGCTTTTTAATCGTCATTCCAGAGGATAAAGAGGCAATGCAGCCGTCCTCATACTTTATTAAAACACAGCAGTGTTCATCTACCTTTGTTTTCTCGCCAACATTAGCAAGTGCCGTAATTTCAGAAACGGGGGACGGTGCATACCAAGATGCAAAGTTCAGTCCATAAACTCCAACGTCAAGCAGCGAGCCGCCGCCATATTCAGGCTTAAAAGCGTGGTGCCAAGGCTCATCTGTCATATCATAGCAAAAGTCGCCCTCAGTACCGCGCACCTTGCCTATAATACCGCTATTTATTAGTTTTATAAGCTCAATTGTGCCAGGTACAACTCTCCCCCACATGCCCTCCATAAGAAAAGTATCATTTTCTTTGGCACATTCAATTAGCTCTTCCAGCTCTTTTGCATTTACTGTTATGGGCTTTTCGCATAAAACAGCTTTTTTATTGTTTAACATAAGTTGCGATGCAAAAGCGTGAACTCCGTGCGGAACAGCGATATAAGCAGCATCAATATCATTTGATTTTGCCATATCCTCATATGAACCAAAGCGTTTTTCAATCCCAAATTCATCTGCAAATTCGTTAGCTGTTTCTATGTTTCTTGAGGCAACACTCGTAAGAATTGCCCCTTTTGCGTTTTTTGCAGCCACAGCAAACCTGCGTGCAATTGTGCCAGTGCCAACAATACCCCAGCGAATAATTTTCTCCATACTTATGTATCCTTTCTTTGTTTTGACTTATATTTTATGTATATTAAGAATACGCTATGAAAACTTATGTGTCAATAAAATTCCAAAACTCTTGCCAATTTTCTGTTTGCGTGGTATATTTTACTATGGTGATTTAATTGTGACTAAAAGGATTATGGTAGTTGGCAGTGCGAATACGGATATTGTAGTTCGTCTTCCAAAAAATCTAGGTAAGGGCGAGTGTGTGCTTGCAAGCTCACAAAGCGTATTTGCTGGCGGTAAAGGTCTTAACAGAGCCGTAGCACTAAAAAGGCTTTGCGAAAACCCCATTTTCTTTTGCTGCATAGGCGAAGATGCTTTTGGTGACACACTTTTAGAAACCTTGAAAAACGAAAATATTGACACTTCAGGCGTTTACAAAGCGAGTGAAGCGGGCAGCGGAGCGGCATATGTACTCCTTGATAAAGACGGTGATAACCGTATTGCCGTTTATATTGGTGCAAACGGCTTATTAAAAGGCGAAAAGATAGACGACATTGTTAAATCTTTCAGCAGAGCCTCGTTTCTAACTCTTGAGCTTGAAATACCGCTTGAAAGTGTAGAGCAGCTAAACGCACAGGCGCAAAGAGCTGGTGTTCCTGTTATAATAGACGCAGGTCCAATGCGAATGGAAACAGATAAAAGTATTTTCAAAGGCGCATTTCTTTTAAGCCCGAATAAAAGAGAAGCAGAGGCTATAACGGGCATTAAAATAGAAAATGAAAAAGATGTTAAAGATGCTTGCAAATCACTTTATGAAATAGGCGTTACATATGCGCATATTAAGCTTGGCGAAAAAGGCTCTGTTTGCTTTGACGGTAGAGATTATATCTTTTGCCCTGCTTTTAGTACGGGGCTTCCCGTTGTAGATACAACTGCCGCAGGAGATTGCTATATGGCAGCTTTATGCAAATCACTTACAAAATCGAAGGATATGGAAAAGGCAATGCACATAGCCTCTATAGCAGCAGGCATATCAGTAACGAGAAATGGCGCAGCCCCGTCTATGCCTTATTTGCCTGAAGTCAAAGAGATTATAAATAATTTTTATAAAGAAGGTGGATTTTAGTATGAATTGTTCAATATCTGTTTCTTTAATGTGTGCAGACCTTCTTAATCTTGAAAGTGAGATTGAGAGAGTTACAAGAGACGGTGCCGATATGCTTCACATTGATATTATGGACCCTTGCTTTGTACCAAATATTACGTTTGGAATAGATACCGTAAAGGCTATAAGAAAAATAACAAGGCTGCCGATTGATGTTCACATTATGTCGCTTAATAATGAACTGCTTATAGATGAGTTTATTAAAATCGGCTGTGAAAGGATTTCTTTTCATGTATCTGACGGTAGCTTTGCATTAAGGCTTTTACGCAAAATACATATGGGTAAAGCAAAGGCAGGGGTAGCACTTAGCCCCACTGCTAATGAAGCTATTTTGCGCTATGTTAAAGACTATATAGACTTTGTTGTAATTATGGGTGTAGAGCCTGGCTTTGCAGGGCAGGATATTAACCCCTCTGTATATTCAAAAATAGCGTCATCAAGGCTTATTTTAGGAGAGGGTACAGATATTACAGTAGACGGTAATATAGATGTTGACAATGGTGTAAAATGCCTTAGAAATGGTGCTAATACACTTGTTGCAGGCTCGTCATTTGCTTTTGATGAAGATGGATATATTGACAAAAGCATTTGTGCAGCAAGAGCAAATATTGAGAATCTTTTTTAAGACATAGGCTTTCTTTGGAGGTAAATTACATATGGACTATAAATTTTCAGAAAGGTTTTTAAACCTTAAACCCAGCGCAATAAGAGAGATATTTAAGTATGCGGCAGACCCTGAGGTTGTGTCACTCTCTGCTGGCAACCCAGCGCCAGAGGCTTTCCCTGTAGAAGAAATTAAAATTATTTGTAAAGAAATCTTTGAAACTACACCTATAGAGGCTTTGCAGTACAATATTACAGAGGGGTATGCACCTCTTAGAGAATATATAAAAAAATATTTAGATGAAAAATTTGGCATGGTGTCTTCTTTTGATGAGGTGCTTATTACTTCAGGCGGTCAGCAAGTTATGGAGCTTTCTACAAAAGTGCTTTGTGACGAGGGTGATGTGATAATATGCGAAAACCCAAGCTTTATAGGCTCGCTTAACTCCTTTAGAAGTATAGGTGCAAGGCTTGTTGGAGTAGATGTAGAAAGTGACGGAATTTCAATAGCAGAACTTGAAAAGGCACTACAGGAAAATAGAAACGTAAAATTTATATATACAATTCCAAACTTTCAAAACCCAACGGGCGTGTCAATGTCTCTTGAAAAGAGAAAAGCAGTATATAAGCTTGCACGTAAATATGATGTTTTGATAGTAGAAGACAATCCATACGGAGAGCTTCGCTTTAAAGGGGAGGATATACCCTCAATAAAATCATTTGATAAAGATGGCAGAGTGATTTATGGCGGCAGTTTTTCAAAGGTAGTAGCACCAGGGCTTAGGGTTGGGTTTGCATTAGCACCGTCAGAAATAATAAGAAAGCAAGTGGTTGCAAAACAGGGTGAAGATGTTCACACAAATATACTTGCGCAGATGATTTGCTATAAATTTTTATCAGAGTATGATTTTGATGCCCACTTACTCCGGTTAAGAGATATTTACAGGCGAAAAGCAGCGCTTGCAGAAAAGCTGCTTGACGAGTACTTAGTTCCAAAGGGAATTACGTACTACACAGTTGAGGGCGGCTTGTTTTTATGGTGCGCCTTGCCAAAAGGAATAGATATGCTTGACTTTTGCAAAAAGGCAATAAAAAAGCACAAAGTGGCAGTGGTTCCAGGAACGGCTTTTTTACCTGACGAAACGGCACATACAAATTGCTTTAGAATTAACTTTTCAACACCGTCTGACAGAGCACTAACCCTTGGTGTAAAAAGGCTTTCAGAAATGATGGAAAACTTTTAATAAACATATACATAAAAAATTAATTGGAGGAATACAGAATGGACAAAACTCTTGTTATTATGGCAGCTGGCATGGGCAGCAGATTCGGCGGGTTAAAACAGCTTGAACCCGTAGGGCCAGATGGCTCATTAATTATTGATTACTCTATTTATGATGCAAAACGAGCAGGGTTTAACAAGGTTGTTTTTATCATAAAAAAGGAAATTGAAGAGCAGTTTTACGAAACTATAGGCAGAAGAATTGAAAAGCAAATAAAGGTTGAATATGTTTTTCAGGAGCTTAGCGCTATTCCAAAGGGGTTTGCTGTTCCAGAAGATAGAGTAAAACCGTGGGGAACAGGGCAAGCAATTTTAGAGTGCAAAAATGTTATACATGAGCCTTTCCTTGTAATTAATGCTGATGATTTTTACGGCAGAGATGCTTTTAAGGCTATGGCAGAGTGGATTGACTCTGAAAAGCCAGACGAAACAAAGCCATACAAACTATCAATGGCAGGATATATACTTAAAAACACTCTTTCAGACACAGGCCACGTTGCAAGAGGTGTTTGTGAAGTTGATGAAAACGGCTTTTTAACAGACATTAACGAAAGGCTTAAAGTGCAAAGAATTGATGGTCAAACAAAGTATGGTTTATCAGACGATACTTGGGTTGATGTAGACGAAAACTCATTCGTTTCAATGAATATGTGGGGGCTTGGCGCTCATATGCCAAAGGAAATAGAAAGTCGTTTTGAAAGCTTTTTAGAAACAGAAGTTCCTAAAAACCCATTAAAAGCAGAGTTTCTCCTCCCGAATATTATCCGTGATATTCTTCACGAAAAACTATGCACCGTCAAAGTGGTACCTACTAACGAGCGCTGGTTTGGTGTAACATATAAAGAAGATAAAGAGTCCGTCACATCTGCAATCAAACAAAAAATTGAAAACGGAGAATACCCCACAAAACTTTGGGACTAAAAG
>DASRNG010000174.1:0-8649 GCA_035647555.1 Oscillospiraceae bacterium
CTACTGTTTTTAAATTTAATCGTAGCTTTTATGATGTCAATATTGCGAAAGCCGGGATTAGCCTTTGGAATCGGAACTTTCTCAAACCTTATATTTATGTTTATCGCATATAGGTACATAGATATTCAAATCTATTATAAAGAATCTTTGGTTTTTCTGTTGGTTTTAGTCTGTATAGCAATAATTGCTATTAGTAAAATTGTTCCTCATAAAGATATTTATATAGATAAAAATGCAATTTATGCATTTGAAAAATAGAAGGGGTGATTCCAATGTGGAATTAATAGAATAGATTTTAGAAAACAAATAAAAAGAAAGTGAGAAAAGACCATGAAAAGAAAGATTCTCAGTTCACTTCTTTGTTTGCTATTAGTAATTTCGATGTCTCTGATAGCAAGCGCTGTGCTTACACCTGCCACAACAGCAAACTACAAGAGAAATTATAATTATAAAGATTTTACAACTATACCTGACTCCAGAAAAACTACTAGCCTTTTAGGAAACCAAATATATGCATATAATAAAACAAGCTGGACTTGGCCGAAAGCTGGTATTGTTGACACCTCAAAAACTTCTATGACTGTCATCAGCACGATTACCAATAAATCTTCCTCCGCTCTTTGGTTCACCAGTATGGCGGAAATGGGAAAATATCATAATGTCGTAATCGTTGGGGCTGCGTCTCAAGTCGGCACGGACACTATGACTGTACGATATAATTTAGATACAGATGAAGCCCCGCCAGTCGCCCGTTGATAAGCACACTCTTGCCCCAATGCTTTTCAGCATTGGGGCAAGAAAGCAGAATTTTGTATTATGGGTAATGAATAATCTTAGAAGGAGCAATATGATTGGAAACCAACGAAAAGTTATTAAAGACTGATATTGTTATGGCTTTTGTATTATCCGGATTTGCAATGGTTGCAGCTGCGGCTTTTTATATGTGGAAACTAAGCTTTACTTGCGATTTATTTAAGGTCCCTTTTATTACTTGTATAGTTTTAGCCGCCATAATACTTATTGTTTTATTGTTGCTCTGGCGTAAACATCAAATTGTGAAGCCTGTCATTTACATAGCCCTATTCGCTGCGCTCATTTCTTTTGGTATGTTTTCTAATATTACCAGTTTTTCGATAAATAAGTGGAATAACCATAGAAGGCTGCGCCCGTTTATGGTCGATGCTTTTATAGGCGAATCAGGCAAATATAAATTTGATATTGATTATATCTCTAAAGAACGGCAACCGAACTTTTTGGGAAATTATACTCGTAAGGAAATTGAGGAGATTTTCAAGGCGGATAAAGTGTTTTATTCGGATGACGATATTATTATCAGATATACAGGACATGACGGCGTCATTTTAAGTCATTCCGAAAAAGGCAATTTTGACGATACGGGCGTTTCTAGTGACACAGAAGTTTATTATGCCTTCAAAAGCTTTACTGGAACCGATTATTGGCTTGTTATTGTCTACAGCTTAACAGGAAATGATAAATTCGATCGGTTTACGAGCATTTATATTGCCCCCTCCGGCTCTGTTGTTACACTCGGTTAGAGCTGCGGCGTCTTTCAAAAACCGTATATATCCATATTTTCTTGCACAGGAGGAGAATTAATGTTACGCACAGCGTTTAAACAAAATATAAAAAATCCGTTAAATCTGTTGTGGTTGATTGCGCCTGTTGCATGGTATATGGGAACAGGTACAACAAGGCAGAATATTGAATTTATAAGTAATGCGGCACAAACGAATGAGGCGTTCCGCCAACAGCTTGCCGCAATAAATGGTTATACAGTATTTATAGAAGGCGCTTCGGATTTTTATTTGCCTGTACTACTGGTTTTATTGGGCGGCATCATTTATTCATCAAGTTTTGCATATGACAAAAACACAGGCTACGGTAATTACTGTATAACCCGCAGTACTTTCGGCAAATACTATTTCTCAAAGACTTTTTCAACATTCATATGCTCATTTATGTTTGCGTTTATAAGCCTTTTCGGTATCTTTTGTTATAGCTTAATAAAATACTCCGCCGTGTACCCCACGGCAGGCTTTAATCTTTTAATGGTAAACGAGGATATTAAAGCTCTTTTTTATACAAATCCTTTATTTATAGTCTTTTCTATAATTTTTACTTTGTGTATTTTTACAGCCATTTATACAACTATTGGCATAGGCATATCGGTTTTCTTTTCAAACAGGCTAATAATAAGTGTTTCACCTTTAGCGGTCTATTTATTATGTACTATGATACCGCAGTTTTTTAACATTCAATCCCCCGCCGCAAAGATACTTGCGTGGATTTTCCCAAGTTATTTTACAGGTTTTTTTATTGCAAATGATTTCTTTTATTGCAAACTGCCTATTTGGGGTATATATCCGATACATATTTTAATATTGTGTGTTCCCGCTCTTGTTTTTCTCACTTTACTTTATAGAAAGAACACAAAGCAGTATATCAGATAATTTAGTAAGGGCGGATGTAAATGCCGGTAAAAACTCTTTTTCGAAAGATGGTTAGTATACGACTATTTATCCTTGTTTTTGTTATAAACATATTAAATGATATATTATCAATATATGAAGCTTCAGGCATAAAAAACGGCGCACTTGTTTATGAAAACACAAATTTTTTATTTGACAAGTATTTTTGTGTCCAAATATCAGTAATTTCATATACAGTATACATAAGTTTATTAGGTATCATTATTCTGTCGGTTATTAACAGCGTTAACGAGGATAACCAAAAGCACGGCATCTTTTATATAACACGGCTTGGAAGAAAAAAATATGCGGCGGGAAAGATTACCGCTGTTGCATTGTTCGTGTTTATTATGTGCTTTATAGCAGTATTTCAAAGCTTTGCTGCTCACAGGTTAGCAGGAATAGAGCTACACTGCAAACAGTACCTAAATGTACTTGCGGCATTTTATTTAACGGCATTGCTAGGGTCAACATTAGGACTTTTTTCATATTTCTTTATAAAGCAGGCACAAATCGCTTTTTTAATTTCTATGATTGAAATAACCGCATTCTCTGTTTATCTTTCAACAACAAAATCGACTGTTCCAACCGTGGATAGCATCCCTATTATATTTGTCTTTCAAGTGATACCATCACTTGTATTTATGATATTGTTTTATCTGCTGACCTTTCGAAACGATTTTATAACAACTAAAATCAAGGAGTAAGAATAATGGTTGAAATCAAAAATGCATCAAAAAACATAAAGGGTAAAGTTATCTTAAATAACATTAATCTTAAGCTAGAAAAAGGTAAAATCTATGGGCTTCAAGGTGCAAACGGCGCTGGTAAAACAATGCTTTTGCGTTTAATATGTGACCTGATTAAACCCACAGTGGGAGAGGTGCGAATAAAAAAGGGGGCAACTTTTGGCGTTGTTATTGAAAACCCCGGGTTTTTATTTAATGAAACGGCATATAACAACCTAAAATATCTTGCAAATATAAATAAAAAGATAGGTGATGCTGAAATTGAAAGTGTTCTTAAAAAAGTAGGTCTTGCTGACAATAAAAATACAAAGGTCAAGAAATTCTCGCTCGGCATGCTTCAAAAACTTGGCATAGCACAGGCTATAATGGAAAACCCAGATATACTGCTTCTTGATGAACCGTTCAATGCACTTGACAGTAAAAGCATAAAGGCAGTAAAAAAGCTGTTGCTTGATTTAAGAAATAACGGGACGGCTATAGTAATTGCCGCTCATAACTTAGATTTAGTCATCGAAGATTGCAACGTTATTTTTGTAATGGAGGATGGATATTTAACAGAAAGCATTAAAATGCCCAGTTAACATATACTGCAGACTTTCACAGCAGTCATAGATTGTAGCTTTAAGAATTGTACAATGGCAGATATTATTTATTTTAAAAACGTGAATGCGGAACACAAAAAAATAACTTGAAAAAGAGGATTGGTTATGTTATAATTTTTTAACACATAAAAAGAAGGGAATATGTATGAATATTGCTTTAATCGCCCACGATTCTAAAAAAGAGTTAATGACTCAGTTTTGCATAGCCTACTGTGGAATACTAAGTAAGCATTCACTTTCAGCCACAGGAACAACAGGCAGACTCGTCTCTGACGCAGCAGGGCTTGAAATAGAAAAATACCTAAGCGGAGAGCAAGGCGGCGACCAACAAATTGCCGCAAGAATTGCATGCAATGAAATAGATTTACTACTTTTTTTCAGGGACCCGCTTAACCCAAAACCCGAAGAGCCTGACGAAGCAGACCTTTTAAGGCTTTGTGATGTTCATAATATTCCTGTTGCAACGAATATCGCAACTGCGGAATCGCTCATACACGGGCTTGAGAGAGGCGACCTTGATTGGCGTGACATAGTCAATCCTAAAAAATCGTCCGCATTATAACAACAAACGGGCGGGAAACCGCCCTATTTTATTTTAGCTGCAATGTGCTGTGAAAGGATGCTCAAAATGCTTCAACAAATAAACGCCATAAGGGGAACAAAGGACTTTTTACCCGATGAAATACACAAACTGCGGTATATAGAAAAAACCGCCGTCTCTGTTTCTGAAAGATTTGGATATTATGAAATGCGAACCCCTGTTTTTGAGCATACAGAGCTTTTTAGCCGCGGCGTTGGTGACACTACTGATGTTGTACAAAAAGAAATGTATACATTTAACGATAAAGGCGGCCGCTCTATTACACTAAGGCCAGAGGGTACAGCCGGTGCTGCGCGCGCTTTTTTAGAGCATGGGCTTTTTAATGAGGCGCTACCTCAAAAAATATTTTATTTAGCCTCTTGCTATCGTTATGAAAAACCCCAGTCTGGCAGATGGAGAGAGTTTCGGCAATTTGGTGTAGAATGTTTCGGCTCTCCCACGCCCTTTGCAGATGCAGAGGTTATAACGCTTGCCTGTGTATTTTTTAATGATTTAGGAATAAGTAATCTACAACTTGAGATAAACTCTCTTGGCTGCCCAAAGTGCAGAAAAGATTATCAAAAAGCCTTATATGACTATTTTATTTCACATAAGGGCAGCCTTTGCGCCACATGCCTTGATAGACTTGAGCGAACCCCTTTAAGGATTCTTGACTGTAAAAGCCCCGTTTGCGGCGATATATCTGCCTTAGCGCCTGTAGCGCTTGACTATCTTTGCTGTGATTGCAGTGAGCATTTTTTTAAGGTGAAAGAGTGCCTTGATGCCACACAAGTTAAATATACTGTAAACCCACATATCGTTAGAGGGCTTGACTATTATACACGAACAGTTTTTGAATTTGTTTCAACAGATGAAAAAACGAAAGGACTCGTTTGTGGCGGCGGCGGCAGATATGACGGCCTTTTAGAAGAACTTGGCTCTACTTCTATCCCTGCCTGCGGCTTTGGAATTGGGGTAGATAGAACGCTTCTTGTAATGGAGGCGCAAGAAATTACTTTCCCTGAAAAGTCCGCAGTTGACATTGTGATAGCTGCAACAGATGACACTTCTCGGTTAAAAGCCGCCTTTATTGCTGACAGTTTGCGGTATAAAGGATATGCCGTTATTATTGATATTATGGATCGTTCTCTCAAAGCACAAATGAAGTTTGCTAATAAAACAGGTGCAAGATACACAGCAGTTATCGGCGAGAATGAAATTAAATCTGATTTTGTTGAACTAAAAAATATGAAAACTGGAACGAAAACTGAAATTACTATCTCTGACTTTACAAACGATTTTACAGATGCTCTGTTATCAGACTTTGATTAAAAAATATAAAGGCTATATGTTAAACACACAAAGGAAGTGAAGTTTCCATGCGAATTATTGACATTTCCAGAGATATTTTTAATACACCTGTATACCCGGGTGACCCAGAGCCATATATTGACGTAATAAAAAGAATAAAGGACAAAGAAAGCTGCAACCTAACGGCATTTTATTCTTGCCTTCACACAGCAACGCATATTGACGCACCACTACATTTTTTAGATGGTGCTAACTCTATTGACAAAGTTCCGCTTGAGCTTTTAATTGGTGAATGCACAGTTATCGAGGTGCCGTCTGGTGCAATTACGGGCGAATATGTAGAGAATAAATTCCCCCGTGGAAAAGAGCGCCTTTTAATAAAAGGGGGGGGCAATGCAGCGTTTATAGAAAGTGGTGCCGCTGCCGCTGCCGAGGCGGGGGTAAAACTTATTGGTATAGATAGAAACTCAATAGGTCTTAAAGGTCAGCAGGAGGGTGCGCACAAAGCCTTTGCATATAATAATTCAGTAATTTTAGAGGGGCTTAACCTTGAACATGTTGAGCCTGGTGTGTATTTTCTTGTTGCACTGCCTATAAAAATAAGCGGTGTAGAGGCATCTCTTACAAGGGCCGTTTTAATAGCTGACTATTTATTTTGGAGCGGTAAATAAATATTTTTAAGATACCAAAAGCTAATTTGGAGGTACTATTTTGATAATTATCGGGGAAAAAATTAATAGCACAATAAAATCAGTAAAGGAAGCGATAGAAAGCTCTGATGATAAGCTGATAAAAGAGCTTGCCGTAAAGCAAAGTGAGGCAAATGCGGCATATATTGATGTAAATGCAGGCACATTTTATGATAACGAGCCTTTCTATTTAGAGTGGCTTGTACACTCTGTTCAAGAAGCGGTTAGCACTCCTTTATGTATAGACTCGCCAAACCCAAAAGCTATTTCCGTGGCACTAAAGGCAAATAAAAATTCAAAACCCATCATAAACTCTATCACTGCTGAAAAGGAAAGGTATAAAGCCATTATGCCTTTAGCAGTAGAATATAATACAGGTATTGTAGCTTTATGTATGGACGATAACGGCATGCCTGAAACCGTAGAGGATAGAGTAAAAATTGCAGAAAATCTAATTAAAAATTTAACCTTTGAGGGTATTGCGCTAAATGATATTTACATTGACCCTATGGTGCGCCCAATAGGCACTGGCTCGCACTATGGGAAAGTTGTTTTCGACACGATAAGAACCATAAAGCAAGAGTACAAAAACGTTCATATTACATGCGGGCTTAGCAACATTTCATATGGACTGCCATATAGGCATCTATTAAACCAAACTTTTTTAGTAGCAGCTGTAGCCGCAGGGCTTGACTGTGCTATTTTAGACCCGCTTGATAAAAAGCTAATGTCCTCTCTTTATGCCATAGAGGCTCTTTTAGGCACAGATGACTACTGTATAAACTATATTGAAAAGTTTAGAGACGGTGAATTAGAACTTTAATCTTTGTAAATTAAGGAGGGTTTTATGGCAAAGAGTTCAGGTCAAAAGCTAAAAATTTTGTACTTAATGAAAATTCTGCTTGAGCAAACAGACGAAACTCATTTACTAACAGTGAATGAGTTAATTTCAAAGCTCTCTAATTATGGGATTTCCGCAGAGCGTAAAACAATATACAGTGATATTGATTCTCTCCGCCAATTCGGACTTGATATTATAATGGAAAGGTCCAATTCTTGCGGCTATTTCGTTGCAAGCCGTGATTTTGAGCTACCAGAGCTAAAACTCTTGATAGATGCTGTTGTATCTTCAAAATTTATTACAGAAAAGAAATCTTTAGAGCTTATAAAAAAGCTTGAAAACCTTGTAAGTCAATATGACGCTAGCAAACTTCGGCGACAAGTTCATGTTATAAGCCGTGTTAAAAGCATGAATGACAGCATTTACTATAATGTTGACGCACTGCACGATGCAATTGCTGATGATAAAAAGGTGAAATTCGTTTATTTTGACTATAATATTGAAAAAAAGCGTGTCTATAGAAAAGACGGCGCTTTTTATACTGTTAGCCCCGCCTCTCTTTTGTGGGATGATGAAAATTATTATCTAATTGCCCACTCTGATGACCGTGAGGGTTTAACCCATTATCGTGTTGATAGAATGAGTAAAATAAAAAAACAAAACGAACCTCGAGTCGAAATTGTAAAAAACTTTAACCCTGCCCCTTATTCAAAAAAGGTGTTTGGTATGTTCTCTGGCGAGGAAGAAATAGTAAAACTTAGAATGGAAAACTCTTTAATTGGCGTTGTTATTGACCGCTTTGGGAAAGATGTTTCAATGGCAAAAGACGGTGAAAGCCATTTTACGGTTACGGTGCCCGTTGCTCTCTCATCCGTATTTTACGGCTGGATATTCCAGTTTGGTGAAAGGTGTGAAGTCTTGTCACCGCAAAGCTTACTCGGTGAGCTAAAAATTCACTGTGAAAAATTTTCCTCACAGCTTTAAGCCGAGTCCGTTTTATTGTACAATCCTTTTGTTATGATGTATACAGAAAGGAAACTTTCAATTCTAAAAGGAGGGTTTACAATGTACGAAAAAAGCCGCAATTTATTTGATTGCAATATCGCAGGGTTCACCTATTATGACGGTCTTGATGTAATAGACAAACTCGTTTTAGGAGCAGCTGTTACACTTGTACCAGAGCCAGATAATCCTTATGACCCCGATGCCGTTGCCGTTTATTTTGAAAAAAGCAAATTAGGCTTTATACCGCAAACACTAAACGGCATAATAAGCAGCCTTTTCTATTTTGGGCATGGCGATATTTTTGAAGCGAAAATATGCAGCCGCAACCTTGAATCTCACATGGAGAAACAGTTTAGTATAGTTGTTAAAATTAAAGACAATAG
>DASRNG010000175.1:0-14436 GCA_035647555.1 Oscillospiraceae bacterium
CTTATTACATGTTATAGTTATAATAGTAATCTTAATATTATGCTCGAATAGGAGAATTTCTATGAAGGAAAACACAAATAGTAAAAATTCTTTTGGAACAAACAGCAACACTGAAAATAGTGTGCCACACAACGAACGAAAAGGCTGGATGACAACAAAATCAGAGCGAGCTGACTATGGTTTGTATCTATTAGGGCAGAATATTATATATACCTTAGTTAGCACCTTTCTGTCTACTTATTTACCTATGTGCGGGATAGATAATAAAAAATCTGCCCCCATACTTTTAATTGTAAAAGCGTGGGACGCAATTAATGATGTTGTGTTTGGCGGTATTTTTGATAAGGTTAAGTTCAAAAAGGGAAAATTCATGCCTTGGATTAGAATATCTCTAATATTTATCCCGCTTGCAACCATTCTTATGTTTTCTATACCAGGATTTAATGGACTTAGCTCTGCAAATCAAATAACAGCCAAACTTTTTTGGTTTGCCATTATGTACATATTTTGGGACACTGCCTATACTCTTTGTGATGTTCCTATTTATGGTTTAATCACAACCATGACTAATAACCTGCAAGAGCGGACGGCAATAATGTCTAACTCAAAGCTTTACAGCGGCGTTGGAACAATAGTAGCCTATGTTTTAGGAACTGTGCTTGTAAGCCAGAGTGTAGGGCTTAGTTACACCTTTACCGCAATTATCTGCTCTTTAGCAGCTCTTGCTGTTATGATACCTATTAGCATTCGCGGGCAGGAAAGAAACTATCTTCATGATGATAAGGAAGAGTCTTTCACATTTAAGGAAATGCTAAACTATATGTTCCGTAATAAATACCTGCTGATTTTTTACGGTGCATTTATAATAAACGGCTGTTTAAATACTGGTGTACCACTTGGAATGTTCGTATCATATTATCTTTTTGATAACGAACTATTTAACTTAATTTTAGGTGGTTTATCAATGATACCTACCGCAATTTTCGCCATACTTATGCCAAAAATTATTGCTCGTATTGATAAATACAAACTATTCTTTTGGGGCAGCCTTTTAAGTGTTGTTATGGGTATTATTATTTTCCTTGTAGGCTATGAAAATAAATACCTTTTCCTTGCACTTAATATACTAAAGGCAATTCCCGCCTCTTTCCCCTTGTTCCTTGTTTTTATGTTTACGCCAGACTGTGCAGAATACGGTCAATATAAAACGGGCAGCGATGCAAAAGGCATTACATTTGCTATACAGACTTTCTCCGCAAAGTTTACAAGCTCTATTTCCACTTCTCTTGGAATGTGGGTTGTTGGTATGTTTGGATTCATCTCTTACTCTGCAAACAGTTTTGCAGAATTAAAAGAAATGGGCGCAGCACAAACCCCAGAAGTGCTTAAAGGCTTGTGGATTGCATACGCACTCATTCCCGTTATAGGCGGCATTTTACAGATGATTTTACTATTGTTTTATAAGTTAAACGATAAAGACGTTCAAATTATGTCTGACTATAACTCTGGCTTAATCTCTAAAGAGGAGGCAGAAGCCTCATTATCAAGAAAGTATTAATAACTTTAATTGATGACTTTATAAAAAAAGCTGTACCGATTTTTACCTCGGTGCAGCTCTTTTATTAATTGAAAGCTGAAAATTGCGTGTGACTTCTTCACATTTTTATATTAAAACGCTTTGCGTTTCCCTTAAATCTATTATTTAAAATCTAAATTGATTTCGTGTCTAATGATTTCTTTGTAGTGTTTATAGAAGCAATCAAAACCCTGCGTAATGTCCCGCAACGGTTCTTAAGTTCAACCGCTGTTTCTTCATTTATTTGTGCTGTCCTATAAAATAACTCAAGCCAGTATTCCGTTTCATAACATTCTTTTAATGCTATTTGAAGTTTTGCAATAAAGTCGGCTTTACTATGAGCATAATTTGCTTCATGAATATTTGCACCTATTGATGTGGCACTGCGCAAAAGCTGATTTGTTAAAGCCGAATTTCCTTTTATCGCACCACAAAGTTTGAAAATATCAACACTAAATTCCATCGAAAGCAGGGCAAGTTTATTTTCCGCCATAATAATTATCTCTTTCCTAATGTAGTTATTTTCTTGCCTAAAAGAACAAGTTTCATTGAAACAGATGTTTTGCATTAAAGATTATACCGTGAACCGCAAATTTTAAAGTTTTCAATATGATTTTACGCTTTTGCTGTTTTTCCTCTACTTTTTAATGAAATATCTCGCTCACGCTCGATATGAAATAATCCTACGGATTATGAAATATTCCGCCAAAGGCGAAATATGAAATAAAATTTGCCTTAATACGCCGCAGCGTATTTCACATTTGCGAAGCAAATATTTCATAGCGAAGCTATTTCACTTGCCGTAAGGCAAATTTCATTGAAAAAACCGCTTTGCGGTTTTTTCTGGTGGAGATGGCGGTAACCGAAAGCTACGCTTTCGTTCGTTTGCTCCGCAAACCTTCGCATTCTATGTCCCTCGCCCGCCGTACGGTGGGCGAGATGGACGAGCGGTTTCGATTACCCTCCCGCTCATTAATTTTTTCCTAGCACCTAGCTTCTAGCACCTAACACCTAAAATGGTGGAGATGGCGGTAATCGAAACCGCGTCCGAAAACTCATTCCCATAATATTCTACGAGCGTATCCGTTTTTTTAAGTTTCCCCTCACACAGCGCCAAACGGCAGGCTTTATGCTACGGTAGCCTTTTAATTCGCGATGGGTTACAAGGCAATCACCCATTCGCGTTCACCGCTAAATTACACCCCTATCTGGTACGCGGTACTCCCAGTAGGGATGGCCGCTATTTAAGCAGCAAGTTTAACTTCGTTATTGTCAGTTAATTTAATTTTGCACTTTTTAAAGAGTCTGTGCACCTCTGCTCGCTAATTAAGGTTCAAAATCCCCGTCGAAATCCTTTCATCCCCATATAATTAGTTTTTTTGGTGTTCACGCAATTCACGCTCAGCTTCTCTGCTCATTGTCTTTTTAGCAATGTCCTCACGCTTGTCGTAAATCTTTTTACCTTTGCAAAGACCTATTGACATTTTGGCTTTGCCTCTTTTAAAATACACTGAAAGCGGAATAATTGCAAGCCCTTTTTTCTGGAATTCGCCGTAAAGCCTCATTATCTCTCGCTTATGCAGTAAAAGTCTTTTTGGTCTTAGTGGCTCTCTATTGAATATATTTCCCTGTTCATACGGTGCTATATGAACTCCATGTGCGAAAATCTCGCCTTTTTCTATTATACACCAAGAGTCTTTTAAGTTTAATCTGCCTTGCCTTATTGATTTTACTTCTGTTCCAAATAGTTCTATTCCTGCCTCATACGTTTCAAGAACAAAATAATCATGAAAGGCTTTTTTATTACGAGCGGCAAAACGTTGATTTTTATCAGTCACGATATTCCGTCCTTTCTTTACAAAGTAGTATTCTCTATTATATCTTATAGTGCCGTTCGTCCCTCAAGGGCACGCATTAGTGTAACATCATCTGCATATTCTAGGTCTGCACCTACAGGTATTCCATAAGCAAGACGTGTAACCCTAACTTCAAATGGCTTTAGCAGTTTTGCTATATACATAGCTGTTGTATCCCCCTCAACCGTTGGGTTTGTTGCCATTATTACTTCTTTTACTTTTTCATCTGTAGTTCTGGAAATTAGCTCTTTTATCGTAAGCTGCTCTGGACCTATGGCATTCATTGGGGAAATAACACCGTGAAGCACATGGTATACCCCTGAAAACTCCCGTGTTCTTTCAATGGCTATTACATCTCTTGGGTCCTCTACAACGCAAATAATGCCTCTATCTCTTGATGAATTTTCGCATACAGAGCAAACATCATCTTGCGAAAGGTTGAAACAAATTGTGCATTTTTTAATCTTTTCATGCGCATCAAGAATTGCTTGTGCAAAATCCTCTGCTTCCTGTTTTGAAATGTTCAAAACATGAAAAGCCATTCTTTGAGCCGTTTTTCTACCCACAGACGGTATTTTCATAAACTGCTCTACAAGAGTTGTAAGAGCCTCAACATTATATGTCATATCTTAAAGCCCCATTCCTGGAATGCCAAGCCCTCCAAGTCCTCCTGTTATTTTGTCCATTTCCTGCTCCATTGTGTCAGCAGCTTTTCTCATTGCCTCGTTTACGGCGGCTATTATCATATCTTCAAGAATTTCTACATCTTCAGGGTCTACAACTTCAGGGTTAATCTCAATAGACAATACCTCATGTTTGCCATTAACTTTAACACCCACTGCGCCGCCGCCTGATGAAGCAGAGTACTCTCCCTGTTCTACTTCAGCTTGAACAAGGTTCATTTCCTCCTGCATATCTTGAATTTTTTGCATCATATTCTCTTTAGAGTTTCCCTGTTTTGGTATTCTTACTTTCATTATTTCTACTCCCTAACATTCAATTTTATATTTGTAGTGCTTATTTTTTCTATAAGAGCCTCAAGCGTGTTTTCTTGACACTTCTCATCTTCTACCTCTGAGCCTGAAAACAGCACGGGTTTTAGATTTTTACCTGTAACTTTTAGTATTGCACCTCTTATTGCTTCCTCATTGCCCTTTTGTGCAAACAGCATATCAAAAATTTTATCTTTTGCCTTAATTACGGCAGTGCTGCCTATAATGTGGCAAGCAGAGCCTTTAAGAGCGCTGTGTATTTGGGGGCAGCTTTCTGAAATTTCTCTTAAAACTTCTTCCCAATCCTCAAGCGAATGTGAGTCTCTCTCTTGGCCGCTGTTTTCATTTAGCGTTTCCTTTTTATCTAACGGCTTTATTCCATCTTGAGTTTTCTGCTTTTCTTTATAGTCATTTTCATCTTGTGGGCTTTGCCTTTCCTCGTCTTTTAAAGGCTCTGGCTTATAGGTAACATTCACTTGTTCTTGCTTTTGTTCTTGCTTTTGTTCTTGCTTTTGTTCTTGTTTTTGTTCTTGTTTTGCTGAAACTATTTCATTTTCACTAACAACTGCTGTGCCTTTTCGTAGTATCTTTACCTCTCGCTCTAAATCTGCTATCCTGCGAATAAGTGAAGAATTATCTTCTAAAACAGATGGTGAGCAGATTTTCATAATAAGAATTTCAGCTTCAGCTCTTTGAAATGCGCTATATTTTAACGAGTCACCACCTGCACAAAGCATTTCAGAAATTGAAAGCAGTGCAGCATAGGTAAAGCTTTTTGCAGCGCTTTTATACTTTTCAAGCTCATCTGGTGTGCATACTATTAGCGCCTCTGGCTTTTCAGTTGTTTTCACTATCATTATATTTCTAAAATGATTTAATAGTTCTGCTACAAGCCGCTCCATATCGCAAGAACTGCTGTGCAGTGAATCTATAATTTTTAAGGCCTTTGCTGTATCGTTCTCGTTTATTGCATGTGATAACTCAAATAAATAGTCTTTACCCAAAAGCCCCACAGTTTCACTCACTCGTGCTACTGTAACAGCCCCCTCTGCTGGTGCGCACTGGTCTAATATAGATAGTGCATCTCTTAAAGAGCCATCTGCAACTCTTGCTATTAAAAGCGCCGCCTCGTATTCAAGCTGTATTTTTTCACTTTCAGCAACAAACATAAGTCTGTCTGTTATGTCGCTAATGGGTATGCGGCGAAAGTCAAACCTTTGGCACCGTGAAAGTATCGTGGCAGGGAGCTTGTGCACCTCTGTAGTTGCTAATATAAATATAACATACCCTGGCGGCTCTTCAAGCGTTTTTAACAGCGCATTAAATGCACCTGCCGAAAGCATATGAACCTCGTCAATAATATATACCCTGTATTTTGCTACAGATGGTGTAAAACCCGTTTCCTCACGCAAATCACGAATATTGTCCACTCCGTTGTTGCTTGCCGCATCAATTTCAGATATGTCAAGCACTGCGCCGCTGTCAATCCCAATGCAAATTTCGCACTTGTTACACGGGTTCCCCTCTTTAGGGTCAAGGCAGTTTATCGCCTTTGCAAGAATTTTAGCACAACTTGTTTTCCCTGTCCCTCGTGAGCCTGTAAAAAGGTATGCGTGAGAGTGCCTGCCCGTTTCTACTGCGTTTTGAAGTATATCGGTAATATGCCGTTGACCTGAAACGTCAGAAAAGGTCTGTGGCCTCCATTTGCGGTAAAGAGCACGATACATTTTTACACCCCCACTTAATATATTGAAAAACTCAACTTGGTCATACGGCGAGCAGGCGGACTGTGGCGCGCATAGCTGCCTGTTTAATGCTGCTCGGTTCCCCGCCTGACATGGTTCACAGTGCTTTGCCGCACAGGACCCGCACGCCGCATGACCAAATTGAGTGTTTACATTATATAATAATTGCTATAAAAAATCAAGTATTATAAAGCATTATAATACTTGATTTGTACCATTTTGTGTTGTATAATATAAAAAATGTCAAAGGGAGGCTATAATATGAATTTGTCTAAAAAAGCAATCGGTATTACTATGAGCATTATTTTTCTTTTTCTTCTTGTTTCACCTGTGTATGCTGCATCTGATATACCCGGCAAAGACTACACTATTACAAACCCTTATGAGACAGTAAACTGGGATACTTGGAATTTATACAAAGCAAATCTTCACTCTCACACTACATACAGTGATGGGGAAATGCTTTTGTCTGAAGTTGTTGAGTCATACTATGCGCTTGACTATGATATTCTTGCTATTACAGACCATGGAGTAAACGGAACAAAGTGGAACGAAAAAGCAAAGATGGTTCCCGTTGTGGGGTACTATGCGTTTATCGGCAAATACGATACTCTTACTGACGAGCGCTACGAGGAAATTACCACCGGCTCTGACAGAGGCGGCAGAGGAATGCTAAATGTAACACAGGGTAATGAGCTAAACTGCCTTGTGCTTAACAAAAACCATGTCAACGGCTTTTTTGCCGATTATGGCTATGCTATATTTGGTGTTGAAAATGATTATGAAACCGTTATAAAAGGAAACGCCGAGGCAGGCGGCATTACATTTATTAACCATATTGGCGACTGGACAAAGGACGATGGCGATTGCAGCGGCAATAATGACCCTAAAAATATTCAAAAGTTTGCAGATTTATTTATCAAGTACCCTTCCTGCGTTGGAATGGAGATTATAAACAGCTCTGACTCTACAACAAAATATGACCGTGTTTTATGGGATAATATTTTGCAGGTAGTCCTGCCAACGGGCAGAAATGTATTCGGATTCTCAAATGACGATACTCACGTACCCTCCGATGTGGGCAACTCTTTTGAGCAGTTTATGATGCCCGAATTAACACAAGAGGCTCTTCGCACAGCCATGGAAACGGGCACATTCTTTTCAACAGGCAGAAGAGTGAGGTATGAACTTGGTGATGACTTTAGAGCAGACATTTACTCTCCCTATCCAACCGTTACAAAAATAGATGTCAACAGTGCTACTAATGTTATTACCGTTACTGGCGAAAATTATAACAATATCCAGTGGGTTTCAAACGGCAAAATAATAGCAACGGGAAACTCCATAGACCTAAACGCCTATGAAGATGACATAACCTGCTATGTTCGCTTTCAGCTTTCTGGGGACGGTGGAATGACCTTTAGCCAGCCTTTTATAGTTGACGACGGAACTCTTAGCGATATAGACGGTACCGTTTACAATCCCCCCGTATACCCTGAATCAATAGCCCCTATTATTGATATGATTAATACATTTATGAATACAAAAATCTTTTTCCTGCTTGAACTGATTTATAAAAAGATTTCATAAAAGTCTTTTACAGATTTATTTTATAAATATAAATAAAAGTAAGACGGCATCTTTCGCTTTGCGTTTTGATGCCGTCCTATCTTTATTTTGCTGTGCCTATTTTAATACCCTTATTCTGCCTTTCTCTTACTGAAACCTTTTCCCAGCGCAAGGCATCGGGGGACTTTATACCTCTTTTCCTGTTTTTCAATATCTCTTTCTTTACATAAGGCCATATGAAAATACCGCCGATAATCGCCCCAATTAATCCTATTATCATATCTATCATTGTGTCATACAAAGCTGTCTGTCCCATGTTTTGAACACCCTGCCCAAATATTTTAAAAAAGAACATGGTTTCAGAGGGCTGCCAGTTATAATCTTGGTTGTTAGAGCCTTGTATGTAAAAATCGGAGAAAAACTCAAATATCTCCCAGCCCACAATAAGAAAGCATGAAAAGCCAAAACCCGAAAATGAAGCTACAAACGGGGACACCATTTTATTGTTATGCTTCATACACATCATAAGATGATAGCCTATAAACACCCCTGTAAAACCTGCTATTACATGAAGAAATTTATCATAATTTTGCACCCTATTATATAATGGTATGATATGACCGAAAAACGAGCCTGCCAAAACACTTATATTTATATATCTTTGAATAGCAAAGGGCAGCCTTCCAATAAAAAATATTTTCGGAAAAATAAAGCGTACAATAGCAACGGAAAAAGTCATAGCCACATTGCCTAAAACCGTTAAAAAGAATATAAAAGGCTCTTTTTGATAAATCCGTATAACGCCTATTATCATACCTATTCTAAGAATCCACCAAAGTGCATATTCTATGGGCTGAATTTCGCTTCGTAATTGTCTATACTCATTTTTAATAAGATTGTGGTAATACCGCAGTACTCTATCCATAACGCTCTCTCCTTTATCACGACTTTACCACTTTATAACTTTAAGTACAATGTAAGTTACCAAACCTTAATATAAATGTAATAAAAAAGAAACTTTTATCCCTAAATAATTACACCCACACAAACTTTATGCGAAATACTTTAAAAATCTTGAATACAGCCGTTTCAATAATGCCATAGGTGCATTTGCCCAAAAAAACTCAAAGGCTTTTCTGGTAAAAACACCGTCTGTAAGCTCTTTATATGTAAGTGTATAGGTTCTATAACTGTTTAGGTTATCCTCTGAAAGCTCAAAAACCCTAACTCCCCTATCACCGCCTGGGCCATAAACGTTAAACCCCGCACCTTGGGAATAACCAATATCCACACCTTTATATGATACAACAAAGCTGTTCATATGGTCGTGGCCGAAAAACACTCCCTTTACTTCACCCTTTTCAAGGAATGCATCAAACTCACCATTATTTATATCAGACGGTGCAGGTGCTTCTCTGAAAAAGTCTTTAGGCGAGCAGTAGTCAGGCAATTTATGGTACTGCCCCTTGTGGCTTCTAAATGCGGGGATAGCGCCTTTTGTGCCGCGCTTTACACGTTCAAGACCGCAAAAAACCTCTGGTATTGGTATGTGCTGAAATACGAAAGACGGCAAATATTCCCCGAACTTTGACTTTATGCGCTCCCTTTCATTTCTGTACCATTCAATCTGCTCATAGCTTACAGGCTCATAGCCGTTACGGTCCATTCCGTTTGAGTCAATTATATATAGGTTAAATAATGCCTTTTCGCCTTTACTATCATATATTTGCAGGCTAAATGTGCCTTTGTCAAAACGGTGTTGCACTTCACCTAGTATGCACCCTTTTTGGCTTTCATATATATCCGCTTGTTTATCGTTTTCCACACCAGACTGTTTATCGTGATTGCCGTATGTCACTGTAAAAGGTATGTTTCTTGAAGTTAACGGCTTTGTTATGCTTTCTATAATATCTTTTACAATTATATAGGCATCCCCTCGTTTCATAGCTTTGCTATAACCTTGTATTTGGTCACCCGTTAAAACTGCAAGGCTTGGCTTTGCCTTGTCTAAAGCAGAATTTAGAAGTTTTAAAGTATCAGGAGATACTTTCTCAATTTCCTGAATATCTGCTATTTGCATAATGGTAAACTTGCCGTCTTTTCCGAACTTTAACACCATACCGCCTCTTTTCGCTGTAATTATATTCTGATTTATCGAATAAATCAACTTTATTTTGTTTTATATTGACTTTCATTACTGGTGATAATAAAATTATTACATAATAATTTTTGGAGAGAGATATGGAAAAACTAAAATTTAAAAACGGACGTTTTACTGTTTTGCAGGTTAGCGATGCACAGGATATGCACATTGTAAGAAAAGCTATGGTAAAAATGCTAAACTGTGCTTATGACACCGTAAAGCCGGACCTTGTTGTTTTTACAGGGGATAATATACTTGGCAACCACTTAAAGGACGCACGTTTTGGAAACAAGCCCGTTATATTTGATAAGAAAGGCGAGCTTTCACGAATTAAAACTGCCCTTTCTCATATCTTAAAACCCGTTTCAGACAGAAAAATCCCTTTTGCTTTTATATATGGCAATCATGACGATTGGAACAAAGTGTCTAAAAACGAGCAAGCAGAAATTTATAAAAGCTACCCGTACTGCGTGCCATTTAATGAAAGTGATAGCACAGTTGACTGCGATACATACTACATCCCCGTTCACGGTGAATATGACACTGAAAAGCTTGGCTTTTTTATGATTGACTGTGCCTGGTACGATAAAAAGCAAGATAAGAATTATGAGCATATAAAGCCCGAAACTGTGAGATGGTTTGCTAAGGAAAGTGAAAATCAGCGTAAGAGAAACAAAGGCAAAAACATTCCCTCCCTTTTATTCACACACATACCGCTGCCTGTTACAAAGTCTCTTTTTATAAAATGTGAAAAAGATGACCCTCATGCTGTAAAATCAAGAAAAAAGGATGCATACTTAAAGCTTGATAACACAAAGGCAAAAGGTAGTGCATTTGGGCAATGCTCTGCCTTAGAGGACGATAGCGGGCTTTTTGAAAAGGCTAAAGAAGAGGGCAATGTAATAGCTGCCATATTCGGCCATGACCATAACAATGAGTTTACTGCAAACATAGACGGTATAGATATTATACAGACTCCATGCGCTTCGTTTCGCTGTTACGGCAACGATTTGCGTGGAGTCCGTGTGTTTCACTTTTATGAAGACAATGTAAAAGATTATCAAACTTATACGCTAACTTATTTTGAGCTTATAAAACCAACTTTATTAGCAAAACTTAGATATTCATGGGACGCTGACGATAAACTCGGCAAAATAAGGCTGTAGTCACATAATAATTCCAACGCAAAGCATTTCTTCAAGTTTTTTATAAATATCTTCAAACTCTGTAGATAATAGGTTTACATCTTTTCCAATCCCAACATTAAAAGCAGGTCGTGAAAACTCTGATATAAACCAATCCTTAAAACCCCCGTGTGAGTTAGGTGCTTTATCTTTTGCGAGATTATAGTTTGTAATTGCTGCAAAAATCTTTGCCATTAGGTGTGATTTAGTAGGAGTATTTTCACCGTACTTCCAGTAGATTCCCTCGCCCTGTGAATGAAAAGTAATAGCGTGCCTTATCGGCAGTTTTTTACAAAGGCGAACTAACGCCTTTGTTTCGTTCTCACTTTCAGCGTGCTCTCCGCCATAACAAAGCGGCGAGGGAGAAGATGCTCCTTTCATAACCTCCATATCGTGTAAAAGCTTCCAATTTACATTAAAGTTATGGTTAATATCTACACCTCGTGCGTTAGCGTTCCAAGATGAATAATCCCCTTTTGATGCCGCCTTACATACACTTTTATATTCACCCGTAGCACTCTCGCCTTTTAAGGCTATCTCTATACCGTCGGGGTTTATTTCGGGTATAATAATAAGCCGCCTGTCATAAAGCATTTCTCTTACAGGTATTCCTGCAAGCTCTTTACCCTTAGCATACTTTTCACAAAGATTCTCGTAAAATTTTAATAGTAACAAGGGGCTTAAAAAGTCTCTACCGCAAGCGCCGCCGATATAAAGCACATAATTTGTGCCACGCCCCAAAGAAAGGGAATACAACTCTTTTTTAAGGTGGCTTTTACCGCAAGTTGAAAGCTCCGCAAGCGGATATTTTGCTGTAATGCTTTTTATGTATGATGTGTATGTTTCAAAATCCATCGTCCTATTTTTTACTATCCTTTGCAATTTATTTCATCCTTCCTTTTACCGCTTATTTATACATTCATATTATTTTTTAGCTTTCATCAGAACTATTCTTTACAAAAAGTTTTAAATATGTTTTAATATGAATATATTTTATAGCCTTTTTTGCTTAGGATAGGTATTTTGATTGTGGAGAAATGTGAAAATGAAAGAAAAACTAAAGTACCCTTTTTTGATTTTAGCTTTGTCGCTAATACTTTGCAGCACTGCCGTATTTTTGCACGGCTGCAGCAGCTCTGCCGTATCTGAATCAACAACAACCACACAGGAGATAACAACAACAAAGCCGCCAGAAATTCTAAACCCCTTAACGGGGCTTTCAGGTTATGATGCGGCACTTCTCTCTAAAAGGCCTGTAATGGTAATGATAAATAATTTAAGAGCTTGCCGCCCTCAATGGGGGCTTACAACACCTGATGTTGTTTTTGAAACAGTTACAGAGGGTGGTATTACAAGAATGTTATGGATGTATGCCGATAAATCCCGTATACCCGAAAAAGTAGGCTCTGTAAGAAGCGCTCGTCACTATTTTATACAAATTGCCCGTGGGTATGATGCTATCTTTATCCACTGGGGCGGCAGCACCTATGCATATAACGCAATAAAACAAGGCGTTATTGACAATGTTGATGGAATGTCAAGCGGTAAATACTTTGATAGGGACCGCTCAAGGGGCGTTTCTATGGAGCATACAGGCTTTACAACGGGGTCAAATATTATAAAAGCCATAAATGAAAAAAAGTATAGAACAGAAATAAAATCTGAATACAAAAACCCATTTAACTTTTCTAAAACAAGGCTTTCCCTGCCAGGTGGCGAATGCCAAACACTTGCATTCTCTTTTTCAAAGGACTTTTCATATAGTTATAAATATAACGCTACAGACGGACTATACTATAGCTATTTGAATGACAGCGCATTTGTCGATAGTGCTGGCAAACAGCAAACTTTTACAAATGCTATAATCCTTTATACTAATGTTTCATCACTTAATGATGCTAAGGCGAGAGTAACTGTGGACTTTGACGGCGGAAACGGTGTTTATATCACTAACGGAACATATGAGAATATAACATGGAAAAAGGGCAGTGACCTATCGGTACTCCGTTTCTTTTCTGCTGACGGCAGCGAAATAAAGCTAAACACTGGCAGAAGCTATATAGGCATTGTTCCAAAAAATAAAGAAGCGCTTACTGTTATATCGTAAAGGAGTTAATTATGAAAAAAGATTATACTATCCCAACTTATGATATTTCGCATAGAGAGGACCTGCAAACACTTGTGGATTATGAAAAAGGTGTTTACCTTGGGCACGTTACCACAGTGCTGCTAGAGGATGATAAAACCATTCTTGCCGTTTATCCAAAAAGCCATGGCTTTGGTCAAATAGTGTTAAAAAAAAGCACAGACAGGGGCAAAACTTGGAGCGAAAGGCTGCCCGTTCCTGAAAGCTTTACAACCTCTATGGAGGTTCCTACTATTTTTCGTGTTATAGATAAAGACGGCAAAAAAAGACTCATTCTTTTTTCAGGACTTTACCCGATAAGAATGAGTGTGAGTGAAGATGATGGCAACACATGGAGCGAGCTTGAGCCTATTGGCGACTATGGCGGAGTTGTCGCAATGTCTGATATATGCCAAACTGCACCTGGCGAATATATTGCAATGTTTCATGATGATGGCAGGTTTTTCTCTCATAAAACTTTTTGTAAAACCTCTGTTTATGCAACAGGCAAAGGAGCAGACCGCCGAACAAAATATATGCACAGCTTCTCACTGAATGGCGGCAAAACATATGGAAAACAGCGTAAAAACTGGATAAATAACGTTGAAAGAGATGATGATAACTGGGAGCTTGTCTATGAAGCCTTTCGTGGGAGAGTAAACCCATTTCATGCGTTTAGGCTGTATCAGGTAAAATCTACTGATGGCGGGCTAACTTGGAGCAAACCAAAGGTAATATCCGCCCCAAAAAACGGCGCACAAATTTGTGAGCCTGCTATTATCCGCTCACCAGACGGGAAAAAACTTGCCGTTATACTTAGAGAAAACGGGAGGAAATTCAACTCGTTTCTTCTTACGAGTGATGATAATGGCGAAACGTGGAGTGACCTTATAGAGCTGCCCGCCTCACTAACGGGCGACCGCCATACAGCAAAATATTTGCCAAACGGTAAGCTTTTTATAAGCTTTCGTGACACTACTCATATATCACCCACTAAAGGCGATTGGGTTGCATGGGTTGGCACATTTGACGATATAATAAACGGCAACGAGGGGCAGTACCGCCTTAGAATTATGAAAGACCACGGCGGCAAAGGTGACTGTGCCTATCCAGGTGTAGAAGTTACAAAAGACGGCACAATAATAACCACAACATACGGGCACTTTTCAAAAGAGCATACAGACGCTTACATTATGTCTGTAAAATTTAAGGAAAGCGATATTGATTTTAACAAGCCATTATAATA
>DASRNG010000176.1:0-15637 GCA_035647555.1 Oscillospiraceae bacterium
GTCTTTTTAATTGGCTCTATAGGAGGCAAAGGACCTAAAGGACTGTTTAGAAATCCACGTGTAATGATACCCGTTTTAATGTTTAAGGAAGTTGGGCGAATGTCAGTACTTAGCCTTAAAAAGATTATACCACGGGAAATCTTTAATGAGTGTATGGACTACTGCGAATGGGTAAACGGCTACCGCTCTGAAGGAATGACGATAGCCGCAAAAGATATGATTAGGAAAATTGTAAACAGGGCAATTAGCGTTTTTAACACCCTTATGATGAAGCGTATTGGTTACAGCCTTTCGGCAGATTTCGGCGGTCAGTCCGACAGTACAAAGTACTGGATATTTGTTCTATGCACACTGCTGCCAACTGCAACGAGTGTACTCTCTATAATTCCTAAAATGCTCTACAGTCTTGGTGCAGATAAAAGAGAAGTTATGTACAAGGAGTTATCAGAAAGGCGTGAGCAAATAAGACTGTCTATGAGTGAAACAGATACAGAAAACAAATTGTTTTAACAGTCACTTGCAAAAATAGTCATATAAAAACTGCCATCTTCACACAGCATATCACATTTTGGTATGCTGTGTTCTTTTAATACCTTTTCCCAGCGCTCTTTCATTCCTGTACTATACAAAACAGGTAAAAAACCTGCGGTAAAATAGCCTTTTATTGCAGGACCTCTCCATTCATCGGTCGTCAAATACACATATTTCACACCGTCATTTTTAAGCTTTATAAGCGCAGCAGAGTTTAGCACCTTACTAAGCCCTTTGCCTCTAAACTCTTTTTTAATGCCAACCATATGAACTTCCCCAATGTTTTCTTCTTTGTGGAATACGGCTGTTACCGTGCCTATATGCTCGCCATTAAAATCAAGAAAAATCACATCTGTTTCAAGATTTATACCTCTATGATTTTTAATGCGTGATATAAAGTCCTTTTCATTCGCATCATCACTTAAAAGACCATTTTTACAGCACTCCACCCACGGCATAATATCCCTTTCGTTTTTGTATAATGAAAGACTGTACCCTACAGGCGGCTTTTCCTTTGCTATGCGGCAGCTTGAAAGCCAGTACATTTTTAATTGAGCCATAAATTTCACCTTGTTTGCTTACAGTTTATTTGCTCGTTATGTCTATAACAGCTTTTGTTGAGCTAAAGGCGGCTTTATCATCTGCTACCCTTTTATCTTTATCGTCAAGATTTTTAGTAAAGTCATAAAAAATATCAGGCGGAGAAAGGAGTTCGCACTCTGTTATTTCTCCATTCTTTGATAAAAAAAGGTTTTCATTTTTCACTTCTAAAATGCCTTCACTTCCAACTACTCTTATACGGTCATCGCCGTGAGTGTCTGCATCTTCATCTCTTAAAAAGTCAACTGTTACAGTTGCTAAAACTCCATTTTCCATTTCTAATATGGCAACTGCACAGCTGTCAAGCTCATTAAACCCAAAAGAGTTTTCACCTGATGCAAAATAATGGGATTTTTTTATGTTTTCACCCGTAAGCCAAAGAATTAAGTCAACAGAATGTATGCCGACCCACATAAATGTGTTGCCAAACTCCTCTTTATTGTTATAAAACTGTGGACGCATACCAAAAATATAAGATTTTTGGGCATTTATTAACTTTATCTGCCCTATTCGCCCTTTTTGCACTTCATGAAACAGCGTATAAAAACACGGTTCATAGCGAGATGTTAGCATAGCAGCAAATTGTGCGTTTGACGCTTCATATGCATCTTTTAATAAAGAGAACTGATTTTCATCTATAGCAACAGGCTTTTCACAGTACACGTGTATGCCCTGCTTTAGTGCGTATGCTGCCATTTCTGAATGCGAGCCAAAAAGCCCATCAACAACAACTAAATCAGGTTTACACTCGTTTAGCATTTCCTCATAAGATTCAAAAATAGGCACCTTGCCAAAACGATTTATCAAAAAGGAAAAGCCTGGTGTTTCCTGCCCTGTAAGGCAAGCCCCTACTATTTCAACATCTGGTTTTACGGCAGTGTGGAAATGCCCGCACCCGCCCATTATACAAATTCTCACTTTATCTCTCCTTAAAGTAATTTTACAAACGCAAAGCATTCTAAGCCGATAAAATACATTTGCCATGGGGCATTATACCAAAAACTAAGATGTAATAAAAGAGATTTTGGTAAATATAATAGCATATGGTAGTTTTTTATTGCACAATATGGTAAAATAATAAAAAAGGAGGTTTTATTATGTCCTTATATCTTAATTCTTTAACTTCTCTTGAAAAAGAGATTATAGAGGAGCTTGAAAAGCTGTACATATACGACTGTCACGAGCATTTACCACCAGAGAGTAAACGGCTTTTAAGCGAGCCTGATGCTTTTACTTTGTTCTCCCACTACTGCCAGCATGACCTTTACACTGCGGGCATGGACAAAGAAACTATGGCTAAAATTCTGTGGCAGCCAGGTGATATTGACTGGAAATGGAAAAAGTTTAAGCCGTTTTATGAAAAAATGAAACACACAAGCTACTGCCGCGCTGCACACATTACTATGGAAAAGTTTTATGGCGAAAAAAGGCTTACAGCTAAAAATGTTCACACTGTAAGCGAGCGTATAAAAGCCGCTAACAAAAAAGGGCTTTATGATAGCGTGCTTTCTGATGCCTGTAAAATAATCACTTCTATTAACTGTGACGGACCTTTAGAAGACACGCACCACGGGCGAATTAGGCAGACTATAAGAACGGTTGACGAGCTTTGCTCTTATGATGCTATACAGAAGCAGCTAGGCAGCGATAAACCCATTCGCTCTATTGATGCCGTTTTGCGTGCATGTGAAAAACTTGTGGTAAACGCAAAGAAAAAGGGTGCAGTTGGCGTGAAGTTTATGGCATTTTATATTGACGGTGCCACAAAAGAAGATGCTGCATTAGCACTTAAAAATCTTTGTTCCAACCACGATTTACATTTGCCGCGGCGAAACCCTCTTAACGAATATGTACTAACGTTTATGATGCGTACAGCACATAAATACGGGCTTGTATGCTGTATGCACACTGGTTATTGGAACGACTTTAGAGAACTTTCTCCTGCTAATCTACTTCCATTTATAATAAAAAATCAAGATGTTAAAATTGACCTTTACCATGCAGGATACCCATATTTAAGAGAGGCTATTATGCTTGGCAAGGTTTGGCCTAACGTTAAAATGAATATGTGCTGGACGTATATAATAAGCCAAAAGTTTGCCTTTGATGCACTTGACGAAATGATAGAAATGCTGCCCGACAACAAGATTTTTGGTTTTGGCGGCGACTATTATGTTGTGGAAAAGGTTTTTGGGCACCTTGTTATGGCAAGAGAAACAATTGCACGTGTGCTTGCAAAAAAGATTACCGAAAAAACATTAACCGAAAAAAGGGCTTTAGAAATAGCTAAAAAAATGCTTTACGATAACCCAAAAGATTTTTATGGACTAACAGATTTTGACTGCACATTTTAGTTTTGAATAAATATGAGTTGTTTTCTGTAAAAACAACAATATTTCTATATCAAATTCTTAAATATCTACTAATATTGATATTATAAAATATAAGGGAAAAATTTAATTAAAAATAAAAGCCTTAAACTATAGATATAGCTTGAAGGCTTTTGTTTATTCTTGTTTATTTTGTTTTTTTCATAGCACGCATAGAGTTCATAACCGCAAGAACAGTAACTCCCACATCACCAAAAACCGCCTGCCACATAGTGGCTATGCCTGCACCTGTGAGAATTAAGGTAATAACCTTTATGCTTATTGCAAAAATAATGTTTTGGCGAATTATTCGCTGCGTTCTTTTCGCTATTTTGATAGCATCTGCTATTTTAGACGGCTCATCTGTCATAAGTACAATGTCTGCCGCCTCAATAGCCGCATCAGAGCCTAAAGCACCCATGGCAAAACCTATGTCTGCACTTGCTAAAACGGGTGCATCGTTAATACCGTCCCCTACGAATACTACCTTGCCTTTGGTTTTTTTATTATTTTTAATTTCTTCAAACTTTTCTACCTTTTCATTAGGTAAAAGCTGTGTGTACACCTTGTCTATACCAAGCTCATTTGCGGTGCTAACTCCAACCTTTTCATTATCACCCGTAAGCATTATAATTTGTTTTATGCCTAAGCTTTTTAGCTTCTTTATCGCCTTTTTGCTGTCTTTTTTCAGCGTATCGGAAACCACTATATACCCTGCAAAAACACCGCCAACTGCAACATAAATAACACTGCCAACGGCATTTGCCTTTTGCCACTTAATACTTTCGCTATCCATAAGCTTTTCATTACCTGCAAGCACCTCTTTTCCGTCTATCACAGCACGAACGCCCTGCCCTGCTATCTCCTCTTGCTGTGAAACCTTGATTTTATCTATATCGTTTTTATAAGACTTTTGTATTGAAATGGCTATAGGGTGGTTTGAAAAACTTTCAGCATGGGCTGCTATTGACAAAAGCTCGCTTTCTGTCCACCCGCTGCTTGCAGCTATTTCTGTAACGCTAAACTCACCTTTTGTAAGCGTTCCTGTTTTATCGAATACAACGGTATCTATACTGCTAAGAGCCTCAAGAAAGTTACCGCCTTTTACAAGTATTCCGTTTTTAGATGCTCCGCCAATGCCGCCGAAAAACCCAAGCGGAATAGATATGACAAGTGCGCAGGGGCAAGACACAACAAGAAACGCAAGCGCACGATATATCCAAACGGAAAACATGGCAGAGGGCATTATAAGCGGCGGAACAAAAGCTACTGCTATTGCCACTAAAACTGCTATCGGAGTATAAACTTTTGCAAACTTTGTTATAAAGTTCTCTGTTGGAGCTTTTTTAGAACTTGCATTTTCCACAAGCTCTAAAATCTTTGAAACGGCGGACTCTCCAAACACTTTAGTAACCTTTACAGTTAAAAGCCCGCTTAGATTTATAGAGGCAGAAAGCACTTGACTATTAGCAGACACATCTAAAGGCATCGTTTCACCCGTAAGAGCTGAGGTATCTAAGGCAGAAAAGCCCTCAACCACAACCCCGTCAAGCGGAACTTTTTCCCCTGGTTTTATTATAATAAGGTCACCTGTGTTTACCTCCTCTGGCAGCACTTTCACTATCTCACTGCCCTTTTTCAAATTAGCATATTCAGGCTTAATGTTCATAAGAGCAGAAATAGATTTTCTGGAGCGGTTTACAGCAAGCTTTTGCAGTGATTCGCCCACCTTATAAAACAGCATAACGGCAACGCCCTCAGGGTACTCGCCAATTGCAAATGCCCCTATAGTGGCAACACTCATTAAAAAGTTTTCGTCAAAAACCTTGCCTTTTATCATATTTTGCACCGCTCGCAAAACAATTTCGCCGCCTATTAAAACATAGCTTGCAAAAAACGCAATAAATCTTATAGTTTCACCCTTTGATAATGTAAATCCTAATATGAAAAGAAGAGTTCCTATAGCAAGTCTTATACGGTTTACCCATTTTTTTATATTCTCATTTTTTTGATTTTCAGAAGTCTTTTTGCTGCCTTTTTCAATCATAATTATATTTGAATCATGCTGTTTTACAATACGCTCTGCTTGCTTTGTAAGCTTTTCAAGCTTTGAAACATCAGCAGTTTCTATAGTAAGAATTTTGTTAACAAAGTCCACCGCAGCAAATGAAATACCCTCTAATCTTTTAACATCCTCTTCAATATTTACGGCGCAGTTGCCGCAGCAAAGCCCCTCAAGAACAAATTGTTTTTTTATGCATTTCATGCTAACACCACCTAACACTCACACTATTCACACACATGAGAAAGTGCCTCTTTAAAAATCACTTTAACATGCTCATCTAAAAGTGAATAATAAACCACACGCCCATCTTTACGATTTTTTACAAGTTTTGCTTGCTTTAATATGCGAAGCTGATGAGAAATTGAAGACTTTGTCATTCCTAAAAGGGCAGATATATCACACACGCACATCTCTGCACGAAAAAGTGCATAAAGGATTTTTACACGAGTGGGGTCACCGAACACCTTAAATATGTCTGCCAAATCCGTCAATATCTCCTCATCTGGCATATGCTTTCTAACGTCCTTTACTACATTTTCATGTATTATATTACAGATACATCTTTCGTTATCTTTCAGAAAAACTTTCATAACATCTCTCCTATTTTCATCAGTTGAATAGTTGAGCAATCATTCAACCATTTATATTATATACAACTATCTAAAAAAGGTCAATGCTTTTTCACTTTTATTTTTATAAATAGTATGCCGCTATATATAAAACTTTTGATAAATAATTACAGGTTTTATATTGAGATATATGTAATTTTATGGTACTATTTAAGTGGTAAAATTATCATTAAAGGAGTTGACATATTGAAAAAAAGATTTTTAGCTTTTATGTTTAGTTCTTGTTTTTTCTCCCCTTATATCTGCAAACGCAAGTTACAACCAATGCGAATATCCTTTTATTATGGTTAGAGGTATGGACCTTAATGCTCTTTATATGGACATTGGAACTGAGTTTGAGCGCCCTGCTCTTAAAGCGGTAAACACACAAGATATTATAAAACTTCTCCTGCGTTCTGGCGTAGCCGGTGCTATTAGTGCAGATTTAGGAAAAGTTGTTTCTGAGGTTACGGCATATGCAAAGCATATTTTTGATAATATAGCCTGTGATGCAAATGGAAACTCCGTATATAATGTAGACTCACATAAATTCCCCGGTGCTATAAGCAATTATCCAGACTTTTATTTTTCAGACGGTAATGAAATAGGCATTACAAAAAGGGCGGTTGAGTTATACGGCGCTGAAAATGTCTACTATTTCGCATATGACTGGCGCATGAACCCCCTTGATATAGCTGATGATATTGAAGAAACAATAAATTTAGCCTTAGAGCAGTCTGGCAAGTCAAAAGTAAATCTTGTAAACTGTAGTATGGGCGGGGTTATGACCGTTGCGTATATGTCGAAGTATGGTTACAGCAAGCTTAATAAATGCGTGTTCTCCTCCTCAACGGTTGGTGGAGCGGATATTGTCCCTAATTTATTTAGCGGAGATGTTCAAATTGACCCCGACGCTTTGTACAACTTTCTTTCTGGGCTTGTGGGCGAACAGTCTGAGGTAAACGCCTTATTTAGACTGTTAAAAACTGTTGGTGCTTTTAACGCAGTTTCTAATTTTGCTAATGACCTTGTAGCGGATTATAAGGATATAGTTTATGAGGAAATGTTGATTGAGACTTTTGGAAATATGCTCTCTTTTTGGACCTTTATACCCGAGGAGAAGTACGATGAATGCGTAAACTTCATGTTTGGAGGCGAAACAGAGGAAAGAGCAGAGTCTCTTAGCAAGGCAAAGCAACTGCAAGAAGCGATGTCTGGGCGTGACCAAATGATTAAAAACGCTCATAATGACGGCGTTGGCATAGCTTTTATTGCCTCGTACAATTTTCCAGGCGCACCCTTGCATAAAGATGCAAAAGCAAATGGTGACGGAACGATAGAAACAACTCATATGACGCTTGGCGCAACCGTTGCTGATTATGGCACAACCTTTGATAGAGACACAGTTGACCTTAACTCCCCCTACCTTTCTGCTGATTTAGTTATTGATGCATCTACCTGCCTTCTTGCGGATAATGCATGGTTTATTAAAGACAGCCCTCACGTAAGCTTAAACTATGGTACACAGCAGTCTGACTTTCTGTTTTGGATTATTAATCACCCTGAAGCAGCCACTGTAACAGATAACCCATTATACCCACAGTTTATGATTACAGACTCGTCACTTTCACTTTCACCCCTATCATAAAACAAAGTTATAGTCTATAAGCTATAAGCATAAAAACCAGCGGGCCGTCAATCTGACGTGCCCGCTTAATAATTTTATTGACAAAATAGAAATGCCGTGTTATTATACAACTGTCATAGCAGCTATATCACAGTATCGCAGTTTGACAGAGGTGATAAAAATGATACTTCTTGACTTTTCGGCAAAAACGCCTATTTATGAGCAGATAAAAGAGCAGGTTGTTTTCCTTGTTCATAAAGGTGTATATGCCCCTTTTGACCAGTTGCCCTCAATTAGAGCTTTGGCAGCAGAGCTTGGAGTTAATGTAAATACCGTTAAACGAGCCTTTTCAGAGCTTGAAGAAAGTGGTGTTGTTTATACTAAGGCTGGCAAAGGGGTTTTTGTTTCTAAAGGTGCTGTTGATAATGAAGATTTGAAAGAAAAAGCGATGTCAAACGTAAAAACGGCCATAAACTCTGCTATGGCAATGGGAGTAAAAAAGGAAGAGCTTTTGTTATTAATAGAAGAGTTATTTAACACTATTTGAGAAAGGGATTGTTATTATGATTGAGGTAAAAAGCGTTACAAAACGCTACGGAGATTTTACAGCTATTGAGGACATTTCTTTTTCCACTCCGCCTTGCTCTATAACAGGGCTTGTTGGCTACAACGGAGCGGGTAAAACCACTTTAATTAAAACTGCCGCTGGTATTTATAAGGCGGACGAGGGCAAAGTTCTTCTCATGGGTGAGGATGCCTTTGACAACAACAATGAACGAAAGCGTTTGTTTTATGTTCCTGACGAGCTTTATTTTCCTGCAACGGCTACGCTAAAAACAATGGCCTCTTATTATAAAGGCTATTATCCAAACTTTGATAACTCAATATTCAATAGGCTCACAAAGCTTTTTTCCCTTGAAGCAAACAAAAAGATTAAAAGCTTTTCAAAGGGAATGCAGCGTCAGGCTGAAATTATTTTAGCCCTTGCCTCCTCTCCCAAATATATGCTGCTTGACGAAACTTTTGATGGGCTTGACCCACAAAAGAGGGACCTTACAAAAAAGCTTCTATTAGAATATATGGCAGAGTCCTCCTGCTCGCTGATTATATCTTCACACAACCTTTCAGAGCTTGCTAATTTGTGTGATAGAGTGTGCCTTATAAACGGTAAAAAGCTTGTTATCAACAGCAAAACGGAGGATTTGGGGCTTGAAATACGCAAAGTTAGGCTAATTCTTAACACGGAAATAAAAAAGGAAATGCTGTCCCCCTTAAATATTGAAAAATTTAAGTCCCAGGGAAAAAGCGCTGTATTTGTTATGCGTGGTGATATTGAAAAATCCATAGAATACTTACACTCGCTAAGTCCTTTAAGTCTTGAAACCTTTGAAATGACACTTGAAGAAATATTCTTAAATGAAATGGAGGGAGATTCTCTTGAAACGGAAGGCTTTTTCCACAAATAATGATAGAGCGTATGATTTTTTACAATCGTTGAAAAAAGGAGCAGTCCCCTCAACAACAGTTTTTCTAAGCCTTATTTCTTTCTTTACACTAAAGAGTTTCTATTTAATAATTATAGATAAAGAGCAATATGAAATGGTGTTTTCAAATGCCAATTCTGAATCGGAAAATATCTTTACATTATTCTTGCTTACTATCGGCATTGTTTCGGGGCTTTATGTGTTTAGGTTTTTGCAAAATAGGCAAGAACAAAATGTTCTGCTTAGCCTTGGACTTAAAAGAAGCAGATTGCTTTTTAATAGATGCGCCGCCTTTGTTTTAGAAATGTTTTTAGCAGTATCTATTCCCCTTATCTTAACGCTTTTAATAAACATAAGTGCCTATGGTCTAAGTATTTACAGTTTTAAGGTTTGTGTTTTCTTTATTACTGCCTTATTTTCCATAGTTCTTGTAGGTTTTGCAATCGGTACGCTTTCAGCTGTTTTAGCAGGCACAAAAATAGAGGGCGGTCTTACGGCGCTGTCTTTATCTGTTTTACCCATGGGGCTTTTGCTTTTCTTTTACACATGCTTTAAGTTTTTCCTTAAAGGGTATAAAGATAAGTTTGAAAGCGGTATTAGTTTATTTCCTATTTTTGACTTCTTTAATTCATCTACAATTAACGAAAATGTGCTGCGCCGTCTAAACCCGCTCACTATGACTATTACAGAAAACCATTATGACGGCATATTTTCAATGTATTCAAACATATATACCGAGGATTCTCCGCTTAGTTTTTATCAAAACATCTTCCCTGCCTTAAAAACCTCTGAATTTTCTTCATTCTTTTCATGGATTCTTATAGCTGTATGCATTCTTCTTTTATGCTCTTTTTTACTAAACCGAAGAAAATTAGAGAACACAGGAATGTTCAAACGCTCAAAAATTGCACTCTCAATAATTATATCAACCATAACTCTTTACTCCTCTGGCTTTGGGCTTGCGTTTGGAATATTTAAGGCAAGAGATTATATGAAGATTGGGCAATGCACGTTTTTTGCATTAGATGCTTACGGAAAGTTTTTAACGCTTTCGCACATATTGCTGTATGCTGTTGTCGCTCTATTTATATGTTTATTTCTTTATACTCAAAATGTTAAACGCCTTATACATAGCCTAAGGTTTTTGCCGCTTGCTTTTTTAGCCCTTATTGTACCGTTTGTGTGCATAACAGGCGGGCTTGGTTTTTCTACCCGTACACCAAATGAGGGGGTAATTTCAAAAATCTCTTTAGAATACCCCTTTGCACCCAATGAAAAGGTATTTCTACAAACGAGAAACGGCAAAAACGAATACCCAGTTAGATATTCGGGATTTGATAGCTTAAATGATAAAAACCTTATTTTTTCGCTTAATAAATCACTTGCTAAAAGCCGCAGTAAGATGCAGCCTTACTCTGTTACCATTAGGTATACACTTGCAAATGGTAAAGAGGTTGTAAGGTATTATCCCGAATATTCTGATGATGTTTTATTGAAGCTGACTGAAATTTTTGATAGTGATACAATTAAAGATTATTTTTATAAAAGGCTTGTTGATAAAGACTCTCACCTTTCAAAAGAGGAGTTATTGAACTTATTAAAAGAAAATTCGAAAGCACATCTTGAAATGCCGATGATGGAAAACAATCTTTATAAGTTTGATAAGGTAGTAGCTTTTGAGTTAAAGTCAACCGAAACCGAAAAACATTATATTGACACTATAAAAAATCTTGACAAAGATAAGTATGAACAGTTTTTAGAAGCGATAGCAGCAGATTACCGCAACATGAGCGCCGCTGACTACTACTTTCCAAAAGAGCCGTGTAAATATATAGTAAAGCTTGGCATAAAAAATGATGAGCCAAACGAACTTTCGGCTACGGACTTTTTCATACTTCATATACACTCTGCAATGAAAAACACGCTATCAGTTTTGGAATCTATAAAGATAAGCGGCAATCAAAATGCAAAAACGATTAAAAAAATAGCATTTTATGACTGTACAGTAAACATGTTTTATATACAGAGGTTTGATACCCTTGCAGAAGATGAAGGTGCTAAATATATAGCAAGCTTAGAGTCTAAAGACACTGCTGTGCCGTATGCAGTATATGAAAACAGTAAAGATATTGCTGATTTCTCAGGAAAACTTCATACCTTTTATGCGGTTATTGGAGAAAATGCAAGCTATGCGCTTGTGACTTATTCCGATAATCGGGAAGCTATATACATATTAGCAAAATAAGCAATCAAATTTATAAAGGAGGCGCTACTATGAGTCGAGCACGTAAAAATGATTTGCGTTATGATTTTCTTCGCAGTTGTCTTACAGCCGCATTCCCTATGGTCGCTGCAACCGCTATATTAATAATACAGCTATGCATGCCCTTAATAAATAGTCTTATTGTAAACCGTTTTGATTACAACCTTTTATTTACCGCTGACTTATTTATAGATGAGATAGTGTATGCATTGCTGCTTATACTTGGTATGGGTATGGCTTTTTTGCAGTTTAGCTTTTTAGGCAGTAAATCAAAATCAAATGTAGTTATGAGCTTTGGAATCTCAAGATATAGCCTTTTTATTAATAGGGTTATATCCTCTGTTGCCGCTATATTTATAGCTGTATTTATCCCTTTAACAATAATTTTAATTGAGAATGGCAAATACATAGGAATTCAGGACTATACAATAAAAACATATATGCTTTTTGTCTTTAGCTTTTTTACTATTGCTCTTATAGGGTTTGTGGTTTTTACTCTTGCTAACCTTTTAGTTTCCACAAGTATTGAGGCTATGCTTTTAGGCATCTCCCTTTTGACCTTTCCCTATATTATAATAAATTTTTTCAGTTTATGCTTTAAGACACTTCTAACAGGTTACAGTTTTCGGTTTATGCCGTTTTTTAGAAACCCTATAAATACTTTGTACTGGCTAAGCCCCATAAATCTTATCCGCACAAAAACAGATATTTGGGGACCTGTTACAATGAGCAGCGTATGGTATGATAAAGGCATTATAAACAGTAGCTTATTTACAGAGAATGTAAAGTATGCTAAAGAGGCGGTATCTTACCCTCTTTCTATTTATATGCCTTTTGCCTTTTGGTCTTTACTGTGTATATTTATGCTGTTTGCCGCTTACCGTATATTTAAAAAGCGCAAGATGGAAGTAAACGGCATGTATAAATCCTCTTATTTTTCTGCGGGCTTTATATCCCTTGCCGCCATTTTGTTAGTAGCTGTGCTTTCGTTTAGCTCAGGCAGTTTTCTTCCTTTTCTTCCAGGGCAAAGCTTTTATTTAGCTGCACTTATCACTTCTGCGCTTGTTATCTCTATCTTTTGCTTATTCCTCTTTTTTAGCAAACATAAAAGGCGTCATGCCATAGCTTTGCTTTCTGCTTTTCTAATCATAATCTTTGCTACAGCATTTTCCTGTACTTTGGGAGGCTTTGGTTTTTCCTCACGCATTCCCTCTTTTGAAAATATTGATAACATAGCTGTATCACTGCCCTATAAAATAGATACCTCGGATATTGCAAATCTTGATGTATTATCAGGGTTTGAAACAGACAAAGAAAAAGAGCAAATCATTAATATTCATAAAATGCTAATAGAAAATAATAATGATGATGCTTCGCAAAAGGATTTCTTTATAACGTATTATCTGAAAAATGGAACAAAGCTAATAAGAGAGTATGCTAATGTTTCTTTTGAGGCTTTATCTGAAATAACAAAGCTATATGACTGCAAAACAGTTAAAGACTATGTATACTCACAGCTTGTAGACAAAGCTTTTTGGAGTACTGACGAAAACCCTGAGTATTACTGGGCAAAAAGCGCCTCTTTTAACCTTACAGATAAAACACCTCTTCATTTTGACAACGTCAATGTAACTTTGCGTGCGGCAGATAGCCTTCTAAAGACAGATATAACTGAAAAACTGACAAAGGAAAGCTTTGACACACTAATTAAGACTATTGCACAGGATACAAAGTTACTTAGCAGCAAAGAGTTTTACACGCCTAAAAAGCCGCCTATTGGGATAATTACTTTATCCGATAATACTATAAATAAAAATGAGTATAACGGCTTTATTCACACAATACAATCAGATTACAATTTCTACATATACCCGTCAATGGAGAAAACTACTGCATATTTAAGCTCTTTAGGCGTATATAATGCGTTTAATAAAAAGTCTGAAATAGTCAAAATAGAACTTTCTGATTGTGAAAACAAGGATTATTACATTCAAATTCATCGCTCCTTATTGCGTTATCAGTCTTTTGATTTTAAAACACGCTCTAGATATTTTAGCAACCATAGATATTTAAGCAGTGGTGATATGGGATTTGATATTACAAAGCCATACAAAACACTTACTAAAAAAGACGATATAGAGTTAATAAGAGAAAAGTTATACCCAAATTATTTAGCTGTAAATGAAAAGGTGAGCATTGCGGTGGTAACTTATACAGACGGTGTTGCGGTTTTCATTGTAAAAGACTGATAGGTTTAATAGCACATTATTAATGTTTCTTTTGCGTTAATACCATTTTTATAAGAATTATATTAAAGCAGTTAAATTGATTATGTAGATTTTTTCTATATAATCAATTTGCTTTTTATTTTATATTTGCCGAAATACATTTCTCACATCATTTTCAAGTTTAATATTGTATAAAACAGCACGAGCTACACAGTATAATTTTGGTGCTATCTCTTAATTATTATAATTTAGTAATTTATTTAACAATAATTGTTGACACTGTCAATTTTGTGTGTTAAAGTTTTAACAGTAAGCAAATAAACTAACTATATATTAAATTATTTAAGGATGTGAATGTAATGAAATTCGAGAAAAAGACAGTAATCGTAACGGGTGCCAGTGCAGGTATGGGGTACCGTATTGCGCTTGACTTTGCTAAAGAGGGCGCTACCGTTATAGCCGTTGCAAGGCGCAAAGAAAGATTAGAAGAATTAGTAGAAGAAGCAAGAAACACATCTGGTAAAGTTATACCATATGCTGGAGATATATCCTCTAAAGAAGTTGCAGAGGGCATGATTGATTTTGCTGTAGAGCAAGGCGGAAAGCTTGATGTTCTTGTAAACAACGCAGGTGTTATGGACGAGTTTAAGCCAATTGCTGAAATGACAGACGAGCTTTGGGACAAAGTTATGTCCATAAACCTTTATGGTCCTACTATGTCAATGCGTAAAGCCGTGCAAGTTATGTTAGAGCAAGAGACAGGCGGAAACATTGTAAACATCGCCTCTATTGGCGGAGTGTGCGGAGCGAGAGCCGGCGCCGCTTATACGGCATCTAAGCACGCTATGGTAGGGCTTACTCAAAACATTGCTTTTATGTATGCAAAACGTGGTATTCGCTGCAATGTTATTTGCCCAGGCGGCGTTGAGACTGAGGTTATGAACACTCAGACAGATATTAGCCAGTTTGGTGTAACACGTGTACAGGAAGGCTTGGACACCTCCTTACCTATGGGTAAATCAGAAGATATTTCTGCTGCCGTTCTTTTTGTTGCAAGTGATGACTCTAAATTTACAAACGGTTCTGTAATGGTTATAGACGGCGGCGTTTCCTGCAACTAATATTAACCTTTACATGCAATTAAGAAAATAAGCAACAAACAATAAAAAACGCCTCCTATGGTAAAGTAGAAAATAACCATAGGAGGTTTCTTTATGCCCAGTTTTACAGGGGCATTAAAAAGTGCAAAAAACACTCGCTCAATCTTAGAAATGGCACGGGAAAGACTTGGCTTCACATATGAATAGGTGCACAATTTCATTTTATGACACAATTGAAAATAAAGAAAAACTACTAAAATAGAATTAAAAGAGAAAGGCTTACTCCCTTTCTTAGTAAGTGTTTACCGCACGAATATCATAATATATTGGCACTTTTTAGTACATAAAATTTTTCTAAAAGCCAAAAGAACGACGCCCTGCAAAAAGCAGGGCGCCTAAATTCGTTATTTTTTATATACCGCTAATGCTGTTTAATGTGTTTATAACTCCTAAAATTTTAGCAATCTGTAATACTAAAGATGCTATAGGTAAGAGTATTGTAAACAGATTTAACGAAACAGAGGCAGGTACGTTTTGGAATGCTATTAGTAGCAACTGAATTGCCAGGAGTTCAAATGTATCCATCTCCATCTCTGATAAAGCCGTAACAATCGCATCCATATTATCTTTTTCTGAAAGCTCACTGTGCAGCCAGTAATAAAGAACAGTAAAGGCATCAGCTTTATCACTATCAATACCCGCAAAGTATATAGAACTGCGTCCTACACTATCGTGCATTGAATATGTGCCGCAACCCTCAAG
>DASRNG010000177.1:0-6079 GCA_035647555.1 Oscillospiraceae bacterium
TGTGGGGTTAAGTTCAATTCCGTTAGGAATCATAATCATAGCTTTCCCATTTGCGTCAGGGGTTGTAATCTCCTCAAATCGCTCTTGTGTAAGTGGTGTGGGTTTGAAAAGCATGTCTTCAAGCTCTATTTTACTCGGAATACTCATATATGGAACTGTGTTTACATCAGTCCAGCTATAGCTCATTACACCATGGTCTGTGATTGAAAGATAGTCATATCCTAACGCATAATGATACTCTATCATTTCTGCAAAATCATTATCCCCATCACTTACAAGAGTGTGGCAATGCAAGTTCCCTTTATAAGGTTTCCAGTTGTCCCAATCTACTGTTTCATAAGGGTTGATTATCGTGTAATCAACACCGCCTGAATAGGCAAAAGAAATAACTGAGAATGAAGCAAGCAAAGAAACTATTACAAGAACACTTATAGTCTTCTTTAGCAAAGTTTTCAAAATAACTCCTCCTATGTATTAATGTTTAATATTTATAATTGTATTGTATTTATAATTGTATTGTATTTATTATTGTTTGTCAATCTAAAATAGCAATAAACTGACATCTTTTTCGTGATAATCAATCATAATAATTAAGTATAAAAGTTTTTAATGGCTATTTTATATATTGGTTTACTTTACCGCCATAATTTGTTATAATATTATCAAACAATGAAAGGAGCTTTTTATGAGTAATATAATCGTTGATTGGAAAACTCTCTATTCCTTTGTGGAGGACGCCTTTGTGGGCGTTGGCATTCCGAGGGAGGATGCCCGTATTTGTGCTGACGTACTTTTAGAGTCTGATAAAAGAGGGATAGAGTCCCACGGGGTAAACCGCTTTAAGCCAATTTATATTGATAGAATTAATATCGGAATCCAAAAACCAGTAACTAATTTTGAAATAATTAGAGAAACACCTACAACCGCCGTTGTAGACGGCAATGACGGTATGGGGCAGGTTGTTGGCTATAAGTCTATGAAAATGGCTATAGACAAGGCAAAAAAATACGGCATGGGTATGGTTGCCGCAAGAAACTCCTGTCACTATGGCATTGCAGGGTACTTCACTTCTATGGCAATAAATGAGGGTATGATAGGCATTTCAGGCACAAACGCAAGGCCCTCAATAGCTCCTACGTTTAGTGTTGAGAATATGCTTGGCACAAATCCGCTTACAATTGGGCTTCCTACTGATGAAGATTTCCCCTTTAACCTTGACTGTGCAACCTCTATAACTCAAAGAGGTAAAATTGAATATTTTTCAAGAATAGGGCAAGACACACCAGAGGGTATGGTAATAGGCTCTGACGGTAAAGCAAAAACTAATTCCGATGAAATTCTCGTTGAGCTTAACACGGGTGAGGCAGCTCTCGCTCCGCTTGGTGGTATTGGTGAAGAGCTTGGCGGCTACAAGGGGTATGGCTATGCTACAGTTGTTGAAATTCTTTCAGCCGCACTTCAGCAAGGCAATTACCTAAAGATGTTATCAGGCATAGGCGAAAACGGCGAAAAGGTGCCTTTCCACCTTGGCCACTTTTTCATAGCCATTGATACAAATGCTTTTATGGGTGTAGAGGAGTTCAAAAAAACAGCGGGTGATATTTGCCGTGCATTACGGGCTGCAAAAAAAGCACCAGGTCAAGAGCGAATTTTCACAGCAGGGGAAAAAGAGTATGAAGTTTGGCTTTCACGGAAAGACTCTGGTGTTCCTATAAACCCTGCGGTACAAAAAGAGTTTATTGAAGTTCGGGATAGTTTAGGACTTGATAAATATAAGTTCCCATGGGAATAAATTAAACTTTAGAAAGGCAGTGTGATACGATGGATTATCAAAAGGAGTCTTTACGGCTTCATTATGAATGGAAAGGTAAAATTGAAGTTACACCACGTGCAAATGTAAAAAATAAAGAGCAGTTATCTTTAGCTTATACACCTGGAGTCGCAGAACCTTGCCTTGAAATACAAAAAGATGTAAGTAAGTCTTATGAGCTAACTCGGCGCCATAATCTTGTGCTTGTTGTAACTGATGGCACAGCCGTTTTAGGGCTTGGAGATATAGGTCCTGAGGCGGCAATGCCCGTTATGGAAGGCAAATGCGTCTTATTTAAAGAGTTTGGTGACGTTGATGCTTTTCCGCTTTGTATAAAATCAAAAGATACAGACGAGATTGTTAACACAATTTCACTCATTTCAGGCAGTTTTGGCGGAATAAATCTTGAGGATATTTCTGCTCCTCGTTGTTTTGAAATTGAAAAGAAACTAAAAGATGCTGTCGACATTCCCGTTTTTCATGATGACCAGCACGGAACAGCCATAGTTAGTATTGCCGCTGTTGTTAACGCTCTTAAACTTACTGGAAAAAATCTTTCAGACTGTACAGTAGTATTTAGCGGCGCTGGTGCCGCAGGTGTAGCAACAGCAAAGCTTATTGACGATATTGGCGCAGGTGAAATTTTAATTTGTGACAGGCACGGGATAATTTGTGACGGTGATGATTTAACCCCTGCAAAGCAAGAAATTGCAAGCTTTACAAATAAACAAAAGAAAAAAGGCACCCTTTCTGACGCAATGGTCGGGGCAGATATTTTTATTGGACTTTCTGCTCCAAATATAGTCACAGAAGATATGGTGCGCTCTATGGCAAAAGATGCTATAGTGCTGCCAATGGCAAACCCAGTACCTGAAATAATGCCAAGCCTCGCACTTTCTGCAGGTGCGGCAGTTGTTGGCACGGGAAGAAGCGACTTTCCTAATCAAATAAACAATGTACTTGCGTTCCCCGGTGTTTTCAGAGGGGCGCTTGACGTTCGTGCAAGTGATATAAATAACGAAATGAAGCTTGCCGCTGCATATGCAATTGCCTCTTTAGTAAGTGAAGATGAGCTAACAAGCGAATATATACTTCCGAAAGCATTCGATGAAAGAGTTGGACCCACCGTTGCGAAAGCGGTTGCAAAAGCCGCTGCCGAAAGCGGCGTTTCACGAATATAACACAAAAAATCCGAGCACTTAATTTAACTTAAGGCTCGGATTTCTTTATTTGTTTTTATTCATTACTTGCTGCTTTTTTTGCTTTTATCTTCTCTGAAATAATTGGAACAAGTTTTATAACTACGAAATAAGCCGCTATTCCATAAACGGCGCCGAAAACAACTCCAAATATAACATCTGTTGGATAGTGAACGTGCACATAAATTCGTGAAACGGCAATTAAAAAAGCTAAAATTATAGCGGGGATTCCTATTCGTTTCTTGCACGCTAAAAGCATTGGTATTGCGGCTGCAAAAGAAGACGAGGTATGACCCGACGGGAAAGAAAGGCTTGACGGCTTTGATACAAGCTCTGGGAAAATAAACTCTGACGGCCAGCCGTCAAAATTAAAAGGCCTTACACGGTGGAAAATAGGCTTAAACACAGCATCTGTAAAAATTAGTGAAAATATAAGACCTACAGAGACCATAACGCCTACCTTACGGTACTTTTTAGAAATTAACAAACAAATCGCACATGCAATCCATATTATACCCGCATCTCCAAGCGTTGTTATAACTGTCATTATTACATCTAATACAGGGTTCCAAAGATAGTTTTCAAAAATTTGGAATATCTTCCAATCAAAACTATGTATAATATCCATCCCAATCCTCCTTAAAAAATTATAAATACATTTTACACTTCTTACAGCTTATTGTCAATCGTAACAATGAGGGATTTCTTTTTTTGTTATAAAATATAATAGAATAAACTCTGTTTAATATTTTGAGTGTTGAATAATGCTATAAAAGATGCTAAACTATTTTCAGGGAATCTTGCATAAAATATAAGAGTATCGGAGGCGTTTTTAATGAGAATTTCTATGTTCGACAAAACTTCTAAGGGCGATGGATATGTGGCAAACAGAAACATATTCAACTATGCAATTGGGCTTACGGGTCAAAACATTTCTTATGCTTATGTGTCGGGTTGGCTGAGGTATTTTTGCGTTAACCTACTTCACATAAAGCCTGAAAAAGTTGGTATCATCTTTTCTGCAAGCTATTTGTGGGATGCTGTAAACGACCCATTTATTGGCGCTTTTATTGACAGGCGAAAGCACCGCCCATATAGGAAACTGCGCCCCTATCTTTTATACTTGCCCCCTATTATTGGTGCTTTATCTGCCCTTATGTTTATGAATGTGGGCTTTGATGAAAACGGAAAAATCGCATACATACTTGTTTTATATTTTATATGGGATTTCTTTTATTCCTTTCAAGACGTAGGGCTTTGGGGTATGATTGCTCTATCAAGCCCTCACTCAGACGAGCGTGCAAGAGTTGCGCAGTGGGTTTCTATCGGCGCTGGCGCTGGCGGCGCTGTGGCAGGGCTGTTCCAGCAGCTGCGCTCAATGCTGCTTAGCAGAGGTGTTGCTGACATAAGAATATTTTTAATTTTTGGCGTTGTTTTCGGTCTTATGGGCGAAATACTTTCTATGCGTGCTTATAAAATTCCAGAATTAATTGAGGGCGGTCAGCCTGAAAAAAGTACATTAAAATCCTTAACTATTTTAAGGCATAATCCTACCCTACTTTTAATCTCTGCTGCAAGATTGTCTCTTTCTATTTGCCCTAAAATTCAAAATGCTTACTTTTTTGAAAACTGCGTAACATTTATGAACGGGCAGCAGGCAGAGTTTCTTTCTGGTCTTCTTTCAGGAATTCCTGGTACGGCAACAATCCTTTTTGCTAATAAAGTCGCCGCAAAAATTGGCGGAATGAAGCGTGTGCTTGTTTTATCCCAAATTACCGCAATCGCTGTCAGAACCATTGCCTTTTTTGTTGGATTTAACTCCTTGCCGCAGTTTATAGTGATGAATATTCTAATATCCATAATGAATATGCCAGGCTTTCTTATGGATATTGCTCACCGTGCGCTAACGAGTGACTCTATTGATGAGGTTGAACTTAAAACAGGTGTTAGAACAGAGGGCGTCTCCTTTTCTATGCAAAACTTTATTTCAAAGATGCAAGGCGGTGTTGGTGCGCTTATTGAAGGAATTATTCTTGCAAAGCTTGGCTATGACAGCGGAAAAAAGAACGCTGGTTTACCGCAAAGTGATTATTTCAATAAGTTCCAATGGCCTATGTTTATTCTTGGACCCATTGTAGGAGCTATTCTTTACCTGTTTTTTATTAGCTTTATAAAAGATGACAAAGACCACAAATCTGAAGTAGAAAGAAAGCTTAAAGAGCGCCGAGAGGCTCTTTCTGTACGAGAAACTACTCTACAAGTCTAATTTAAGAAATTATTGCTAAGTCAAAGCCCGTTTTTTTAGACGGGCTTAATATTTTTTTCAAATGTTTAATATTTCATTAGATTTTGGAAATATTAGTATTAATAAAAAGATAGGAGGATAAAATGAAAGACGGAAAAAATAATAAAAAGAAGCAGGCAAAGAAGAAAAATGTTGAAATGAAAGCCAACAACCAAAATAATCAAAATAGGCAGAATAATGAGGCACAAATGAATGCTCAGGAAAACGAGCAAAAGACAAATAAAAACAATATTGATTTTCGGTAACATTCCTATTTGCGGAGATTTTTATGAAAAACGAAAAAATGCAGAAAAATTCCAAACAAAAAGACAACACTGATAAAGTGGCTAAGGACAACGAGCAGGACACTTTACCGTCAAAAGGTGAGTTTGGCAGACAAAAAGAATCATTTGAAAATGACGATACTCCAGAGCTTACAACTGCTGAAATAATAGACTTTTCACACGGTACAGATTCTTAAAGCGTCTTCCTAAGTCCGCATGAAGGCTTCTTGCAAAATTTCCACATACAAGAAGCCTTTGCGAAACCTTATGTAACCCGAAGGCTATTGCCTTCGGGCCGCTTAATTAGAAGCAGCGGGGTGGACACTGAGGACGGCAAGGGTCCTCCTCTTTACAGAGCAAAAGAATTGCTACAATAATTATGAGAAGAATCCAGAACCATTTATAATCACATAAAAAATCCATATCTTTCCCTCCCTTCTACATATCATATGAAGAAAAGGAAAAAATGTAATTAAATATTGCATAAATTCAATTTTTATAT
>DASRNG010000178.1:0-14297 GCA_035647555.1 Oscillospiraceae bacterium
TGCGCATACAAACAAAAAGAAAATTATTTTTGTAAAAGGCTTTTATCATGGCGTTGCACCTTGGACTCAAAAAATAGACTATCCAGGCATAATTCCTGAAGATGTTTCAGGCAACCTTTATGTTGACTGGAATGATTTTGAAGCACTTGAAAAACTCATTGCTGAAAACGAGGGAGAAATTGCCGCATTTATCTCTACCCCTTATATGCACGGCAATTTTAGTGACAACCAATTACCTGCTGACGGGTACTGGCAAAAAGTTAGAAACCTTTGCACACAAAAAGGTATTGTTTTAATTGTTGACGATGTTCGCTGCGGATTTAGGCTTGACCTTGCCGGAAGTGACCATTTCTACGGCTTTGAAGCAGACCTTATTTGTTTTTGTAAAGCACTTGCTAACGGCTGGAGTGTTTCGGCGCTTTGCGGCAAGGACTTTATGAAGTCTTCTGTAAGCGCCCTGTCTTACACGGGCAGCTATTGGCTAAGCTCTGCACCTTTTGCAGCAGCTATTGCCTGTATAAACAAACTAAAGAAAATAGAGGCTCCCGCCTTGTTCCGTGAAAAGGGCATTAAGCTTACTGACGGGTTTAAGGCAGCAGGAAAAGAACATGGGTTTGACCTTGTTGTTTCTGGTGAGCCAGCGCTATTTTATTTGAGAATAGCGAATGATGACAGCCTGTTTATCCATCAAGATTGGATTCAAGAGTGTGTAAAACGTGGCATGTTCCTTACAAACCACCACAACCACTTCATATGCGCCTCTCACTCTGATGAGGATATAAACAGGTCAATTGAAATAGCCGAAGATGCCTTTAAGGCAGTTAAAAAGAGACATCCCGGGATTTAACAAAACGCTTATAATTAAGGAGGAATGACGAATGCCATTAACAAAGGCTGAATGGCTTTCCCTTGAAAAGAAGGCTGACGAGCTAAGAAGAATGACGCTTGACACCACTTTTTGGGCAGGCAGCGGTCACATAGGAGGCGGTTTTTCTGTTATGGATATGCTAACCGTTCTCTACTACAAGTACATGAACATTAAACTTGACGACCCAAACTGGGAGGATAGAGACAGGCTTATACTTAGTAAAGGCCATGCCGGTATAGCTTATGCCCCTGTACTTTGCGACCTTGGGTTTAACGACAAAGAGCAGCTAAAAACTTTTAACCTTACTAATTCTAAAATGGGTATACACCTTGATGCTAACAAGGTTGTTGGTGTTGACGCTTCAACAGGCTCTCTCGGTCACGGGCTTCCAATTGCTGTGGGAACAGGCCTTGCCGCAAAACTTCTGGGAAAAGATTATAAAACATTTTGTATTCTTGGTGACGGCGAGTGTAACGAAGGCTCTGTTTGGGAAGCTGCTATGGCAGCCTCTCACTACAAAACCACAAATGTAATAAGCTTTGTAGACCGTAACAAATGCATGATAGACGGCAGAACAGAAGACATTATGAGCCTTGAACCTTTCTGTGACAAATGGGCGTCTTTTGGCTTTATCGTAAAAGAGATTGACGGTAACAACATCAAGGAAATCTGTGAAGCTATTGATTTTGCATATGAAAACGAAACTGGCAAACCCGTTATGATAATGGCTAACACAAAAAAAGGCAGCGGAGTTAGCTTTATAGAAGATGATTACAAATGGCACTATGGTGCTTTAGATGAAGAAATGTATGAAAAAGCAAAAAAAGAGCTTGATAAATCTTATAAAGAGCGTGTAGCTCGCGCTGAAAAGGAGGGTGCGTAATATGGCAGGCGGAATGACATATACAGCGGTTGATTCCACATCTCTTTCTACCTCTGAATATTACGGAAAAGCGCTTGTTGACTTAGGGCGCGCTCATCCAGAGGTTGTGGCACTTACAGCAGACCTTGCAAAGTCCACTAAAATCGGTGAGTTCCAACAAGAGTTTCCAGACAGGTTTTTTAATGTAGGCATAGCAGAGCAAAATATGTTCGGTATTGCCGCAGGCATGGCAAAAGCAGGTCTTGTGCCATTTCTTTCAACCTTTTCTATATTTGCGTCACTTCGTGCGGCAGACCAGCTTCACACAGACATATGCTACCAAAATATTAACGCAAAGGTTATAGCTACCCATGCAGGTACTTCATTTGGGCAGGCAGGCTCCACGCACCACGCAATTGTAGACCTTGCCTTAACACGTGCAATACCAAACTTAACTGTAATTTGCCCGGCAGATGGTTATGAAACCTATAACGCTGTTATGGCGGCCTATAACACTCCTGGACCATTTTATATCAGAATGAACAGGGGATTTGACAGAGTTCTTTATAAAGACTTTGACTATGGCTATGAAATTGGAAAAGCCGTTACAGTACATGAGGGAACAGATATTACTGTTATTGCCACAGGTTCCTGCGTGTTTCAGGCACTGCAAGCGGCAAAATTCCTTGAGAAGTCTGACGGATTAAAGGTAAGAGTTCTCAACATGCACACCATAAAGCCTATTGATAAAGAGGCAATAGTTAAAGCCGCAGTTGAAACTCGCCGTATCATAACGGCAGAGGACCACTCTGTATTAGGCGGACTTGGCTCTGCTGTTGCAGAAGTAGTTGTTGAAAGCGGAAAGGGCTGTGCATTTAAAAAGCTTGGGCTTCAAGACGAATTTGCACCAATAGGGCTTCATGAAGACATTATGTCTATTATCGGAATTGACTCAAACGGAATCATTGACTCCATAAGAGAAACTATGAATATGGATTTTGAACAAGATGACGATTGGGAAGATGAGGTTTAAAAGCTTTACACAAGGAAAGGATTGATTGTTTTGGCATCAAAAGAAGACATCTATACAAATAAAATTTTCCTTTGCGGCGCTTTGCCTCTTCTTAGGACTATTGTTTCAGATATTCCCTCGCTAAAGAAAAAGTTTGCAAATATTCATGCTGTATTTCAAGTAAGCGCACTTGACCCTGACTCTAAAGAGGGCAAGGTAGCTACTCACTTTACCGTAAATGGTGACGAGTGGTTAGTTCATGCCGATAAAGTTGCATACAGAGTTAGAAAACAGCCATTTGTAGAGTTGGAGTTTAAGAGTATTGAATCAATGAACGCCTTTTTCAAGGGTAAAATTGGTCCAGCAACGCTTCCAAAAATGAAAGGTGCTGTAGGATTTCCAAAAGAGTTTATTGCATTTATGTCAGCACTTCTTAAAATGGCATCGCTACTAGGGCTTGAGGCACCGCCAGAGGATGAGGAAACAAAAAAACTGCTCGTCAAGCTTTACTTCTATCTTTTATCCACGGGCATTAGCGCTCTTAATAAAAATGAGCATGAGGCAGTCCATGACTGGACACTTAAAAGCCCCGACAGAGTTTACGCTTGGGCAGTAGAGGGAGTGCCTGAAGTTTCTGCATACCTTAGAATAAAGGCAGGCAAAAGCAAGGCAGGCAAAGGCGAATACAAACGTGCAATGCCATTCTTCACAATGAAGTTTGATAACGTTGACAGTGCTCTTGGCATATTACTTTCTATTGACGATATGTTAGATGCTGTTCGTAAAGGCAGACTTATAATGGAAGGGGCACCAGAGTTCGGCGGTCAAATAGGAGAATTTATGATGATGGTAGGCGACCTTGCAAAATAATACACCTTACCACAAATATTAAGCATACAATAAGTAATAATAAATAAATTTTTCTTGACACACCATGTATTCTGTTATATAATGGCGAGGTATTCTAAATTGTACCTTAGGCGTACTTCGGAAGGAGGGAACCTATACCACATGAGCCAGGTTAAGATTAAAGATAACGAGTCGTTGGACAGCGCTCTTAGAAGATTTAAAAGGCAAACCTCAAGGGACGGAGTCATTCAAGAAGTTCGCAAGAGGGAGCATTATGAAAAACCTTCCGTAAAGAGAAAAAAGAAGTCTGAAGCAGCTCGTAAACGAAAGTATAAATGAGCTTTCACAAAACAAAAAAGGAGAGACGGAAGGCAATTCTGTCTCTCTTTTATTTAGTAATATTTTAAGGAGTGCTATGAGTTTACATTCATTTAAATACAGATTCCGCTCAATTAGCGAAATCTCACCACAAATACTTAAAGAAATTGGAGTAAAAGGCGTAGCTGTTGACCTTGATAACACGCTTATTTATGACGGGACTTTAAGGCTTTTTGAAAACGCTCTTTCTTGGACTAAGAGTATAAAAGCCGCTAATATCCCTATTATAATACTTTCAAACGCAACACCCATACGGGCAAGTCTCGCCGCCCGAAAACTTGGGTTAGACTGTATTTCCTTTGCACGAAAGCCATCTCCAAAGGCGCTTTTTAGTGCAGCTGAAAAACTTGGTGTTGATATCTCCCAGCTTGGTATGATAGGCGACCAAATTTTTGCCGATGTAGAGGCGGCAAATACGGCAGGCGCAATACCACTGCTTGTAGACCCTAAAGAGCCAGAGAAGTATTTTCGTAAGCACTTTACGAAAATCCGAAACCGTGAAAAGCCTTTACTTGATGAGTTTAATAAAAAAACTGGCTACCATATCAAAAAATGATAAAGTAAAAGAATAAAACAGTAAAACTTTTTAATATTATACCGCTTTTATTAAACCTTAACATAAAGTTTTTAAAACCGTTTAGAAACTTTGAAATCATTAAAACCTTACTTTATAAATTAAATTAGAAAGCTTGTTATTATGTCAAACATTGAAAAACTTAAAAAAATACTGAATAATGAAAATAATGCTGGCGCAGTTATTTTTTCGCCAGTAAACAGGCGCTATTTTACAGGTTTCCAGTCAAGTGCTGGGTTTCTTCTTGTAACTTCAAGCGGTGCCCTTTTTTTAACTGATAGCAGATATTTAGAAGCTGCTCAAAACACCATTAAAGAATGTGCTGTTATGGAGCTTATAAATGCAAAGCAGCAAATTACAGACTTTTTCAATGAAAATAAAGTAGATACTATTCTTTTTGAAAGTGAAAGGCTTTATGTTTCTGATTTTGAAAGAATGAAAGCCTTTTTTGATACAAAACAGCCCATTTCTAACGGCTCTCTTGATAAAATAATCGACGAAATGCGTGCTGTAAAAAGCAGTTTTGAGGTCGAGTGTATAAAAAAAGCACAAGAAATTTCAGAAAATGCTTTTTCCTTTATCCTTGACTTTATAAAAGAGGGTGTTACAGAGCGGCAAACGGCACTTGAATTGGACTTTTTTATGTTAAAAAACGGTGCAGATGCGCTGTCTTTTGACACGATTGTTGTTAGCGGTAAAAACTCATCTTTACCGCACGGTGTGCCATCTGATAAAAAAATTCAAAAGGGTGACTTTATTACCATGGATTTTGGCGCCGTATACTCTGGTTACCATAGTGATATGACCCGAACTGTCTTTTTAGGAGAGCCATCTAAAGAGCAAGTTTTTGTATATGAGACTGTGCTTAGCGCACAAAAGGCGGCACTTAGCACATTAAAACACGGGGCTTTAGGAGTTTCTTCTGATAAAGCGGCACGAGATGTAATAGAAAACGCTGGTTTTGGCAAATTTTTTAGACATGGCACAGGGCATGGTGTAGGGCTTGAAGTCCATGAAAACCCAACACTTTCACCAAAAAGTGAGCATACGCTTACAATAGGCAATGTTGTAACGGTGGAGCCGGGCATTTATTTGCCTAAAAAGTTCGGTGTTAGAATTGAGGACATGGCGTTTATAACAAAAGATGGATACGAAAATTTAACGGGTAGTACGAAAGAGCTAATTTGCCTTTAAGGAGGTCTTTTATGATTACAAGTTTTGAAAAACTTAAAAACGAGTGCGAAAAATGCCGCAACTGCGAGCTTTATAAAACACGGACAAATGTAGTTTTTGGCATTGGCAACCCCAAATCTAAGGTTATGTTTATAGGTGAGGGTCCTGGTCAAAATGAGGATTTAAAGGGCGAACCTTTTATAGGCAGGGGCGGTATACTTCTTGATAAGTACTTAAAGTCTATTGACCTTGATAGAAACGAAAATATTTACATAACAAATATTGTAAAGTGCCGTCCTCCAAAAAATCGTGACCCTTTGCCTTGTGAGCAAGAAGAATGTATAAAATGGCTGCGTGAGCAGGTAAAAATTATAAAACCGAAGATTATCGTATGCCTTGGAAGAGTTGCAGCGCAAAAACTTATCTATCCTGACTTTAAGGTGACTGTGGAGCATGGAAAGTTTATTGAAAAGGGCGGAATTTTATTTATGGGCACATTTCACCCTGCCGCACTGCTCAGAAACTCTAACCATAAACCAGCAGCACTTGAAGACTTTCTTCTGCTCAGAGATAAACTAAGTACATTATAAATCTACATAAAAAAATGGCAGCGAAATTGCTGCCATTTATTTTTTGCTTTTTATTAGCGATATAGCGCACCATAGGCCTTGCATGCTCTAAAGTCTGCACTTTCAAGATCTTTTGTGCCAAAAGCACCAAAGGAGTGAGGGCGATAAATCTTGCTATCACACACATTATGCACTGCAACAGGTATTCTAAGCATGCTTGCAAGTGTAATAACATCTGCACCTATATGCCCATAGGCTATTGCGCCATGGTTTGCACCCCAGTTTGCCATTACAGAGTAAACATCCTTAAATACTCCGCTGCCTGTAAGGTTTGGCACGAACCATGTGGTAGGCCATGTTGGGTCTGTTCTCATATCAAGGGTTTTATGAACCTCGTCTGGCAGTGTAATGGTATAACCCTCTGCTATTTGGATAAAGGGACCTAAACCGTCTGCAATATTAAGCCTTATCATTGTAACGGGCATTTCTGCCTCTGTTTTGAAGTGTGAGGAGAAGCCGCCGCCTCTAAAGTAGCCCTTGTCACTAGGGCACCAATCCGTAGCAGAAAGCATAGCATCTATATCATCTTTTGTTACGTCCCACCACTTTTTCATAAGTGCGTTTCCGTCTTTGTCCTTACTTGCACCAGTAGCGTCAAGCGCCGTTGCACCAGAGTTTATAAGGTGGATAAAACCATCTTTCGCTTTACCCTCTAATGTATGGCCCGTAACTCTTTTTACTGCATCAGGACTCCAAAATGTGCGAACGTCAGAAAAAATTACAGCGGCATTCGTCAAAAGTTTTGCAAAAAGCATAGAGGCACCATTAAGCCCGTCATTTTCTGTAGCAAAAATTTGCGGCTCTCTTTTTCCTGTCCAGTCAAAACTTGTGTTAAGAATTGCCTCGGTAAAGTCACAGTTTGGCATAAAGTCTGTCCATTGTCTTTGACCTTGAAAGCCACCCATAATGGCATTTTTGCCAAGTGCTTCCTCGTGCCAGCCAGTAAACAAGGCGCCAGGTTTCTTAGCCTCTTCACCCGTTGGAACAATATCTTTAAGCTTAGGGTTACCAAGCATAATATCACGGCAAATGAGAGTCATTTTAACTACATATTCCCACTCATAGTCTTTTCTCTCTCTTGATGACTGAACATAATCTATACCATCTTTTTTAGAGGGCGGGTTTTTATCAAACCCTTCTTTGCAGTTCTCTTTTACCCATTTTAATGCAGTTTCATATTCCTCATGGTCGTATATGCCAAGCTCTACCCTGCGGTTTACCTCACTCATATCAACCCATTCAGAGCGAATTCCAAGGTATTTTTGAAAAAATGATGCATCGCAGTACGAGCCTACAATACCCATTGAAACATTGCCTATGCTTACATATGTTTTACCTTTCATTTGCCCAACGCTAAGTGCAGCACGGGCAAAACGAAGGATTTTTTCTGCTACATCTTCAGGAATAGTGTTGTCAGTAACGTCCTGAACATCACGCCCGTAAATAGAAAAGGCTGGCAGCCCCTTTTGTGCATAAGCTGCCATAACAGCAGCAAGATATACGGCACCTGGGCGCTCTGTTCCGTTAAAGCCCCATACGGCTTTAATTGTCCCTGGGTCCATATCCATTGTTTCACTACCATAGCACCAGCACGGTGTTACAGAAAGTGTTGCACAAACATTTTGTGTGCTAAAGTACTCTGCACACTTTGCCGCCTCTGCCCCTCCCCCTATAGAACAAGGGGAAATAACAACTTTCGCTGGCGTTCCGTCAGCATAAAAGCAATTTGATTCAATAAGCTCTTTAGCGGCATTTGCCATAGCGGCACTTTTATCTTCAAGGCCCTCTCTAACTCCGCCCCAACGGCCGTCAATAATAGGTCTTATACCTATCTTTGGATAATTCATTAAAACAACTCCTTTTAATCTTTAATATTATTTTAGAAAATTTAAAACATAAATTATTTAATAAATAGCATACTTTCTTATATTAACATTAATAGGCACACCGTTTATGCGGCCTATGTCCATTGTTATAATGTAAAAATCGTCGCCCTCTATAAGAATAGTCATTCCCTCTGCCTCTGCATCGTCACCAAGATTACGACTAAACACCTCTCTTACAACTCCCGTTTCAAGGTCTACAGATAGTACGGGCTGGTCGTCTTTAGTATCAGTAGAGCAGTAAAGCTTGCCGCCATATACCTCACTGCCTTGTACACGGTGAATATCTACTGTGTTTGAATGCTCGTCTATAAGAGGAATTCCTTTTATAAACTCCATAGTATCAAGGTCAAATACATTTAGCTGCACAGCATGGCTCCACTCTGCCGTATAAAGAAAGCCTTTTTCAGAGTCAACTGCACACCACGGCACACCGTCAACGTGAAGTTCTTGCGGCAGCAAGTATTTTTCACCCGTGTATTTTAAGGTTTCGGCATCATAAATCACAATATAGGGGGTAAGATAGTCACTTCCATCTTCAACTGCGGCATAAATCTTACCATCATAATAACTGCAACCGCCTATATGATTTAACCCTTTTAATAAAAGGTCTGTAGGTATTGCCATTAAGTTTTTTAGCACAACTTCTCCGCTCAGTGTCGTCTTTATTAAAAAGAAATTAGAGCTAAAGTAGTAGTATTCTCCGTCAGTCGTCATGCCTTGTGCACGGGTAAGCGCCTCTGTCATAACAAATGTTTGCGTTTCAACAAGCTCTGCACCTACTGGCTCTGCCGCTGGTAAAAAGCCTGAAACAATAAGCATTATAGCACAAATAAAAGACCATATTGCCCTTGGCACACTTAAAGCGCTTCCATTTAACATAAAAACCCCTCAATTCTATTTATTATAATATATACATTAATAAATGCTTACGAATCAGAAATAACGCCTTTTTTTAATATAATGTTTGCATAAAGCGCCTGCTCACTCGTTGCTATAACTGCATATGCACTTTTCGCTTTATCATAAAACTCAAATCGCTCAACTTGTGAAAGCGTTGCTGTGGGACTTGCCTTTTTTACTATTTTTTCATACTCTGCCCAAATAACAGGTTTTACAGTATCCTCTTTAGAGGTCTCCATTAAAATAGCGGGGCTTTCTACATATGTATCAAGCGGAAAAAGTTTTAAAACTGCACGAAGAACGGGTATAACACCGTGCCCGTCACAGCGTACAAGCCTTTTAGCACATGAGGCGGCAGGGAAGTTTCCGTCTCCTATTACAATCTCGTCTCCATGCCCCATTTCATGAAGTATTTTAAGAAGCTCTGGTGAAATAATGTCTGGTATTCCAATTAGCATGCGCTTTTCTCCTTTACATAAAAATAAGCTGTTTACAGTCCCCTGTTTTCCTTTAACTGCCTTACATCAGAACCCCTAAATATAACAAGGTCATAAGAGCCTATTCTTGAAGCAAGGCGCTCGCCATACCTTTCGTCCATCTCGTCAACCGAAAGGTTTGAGTTAATAATTACGGGTTTTCCTGAAAGCAGCCTGCCATTAATAATGCTATAAAGTGATGATTCAGAAAATGAAGTCTTAAACTCTGTGCCAAGGTCATCTATAATTAATAAATCACAGTCAAGATAAAACTCCTCACTCGTCTCCTCGCCGTACCTTGAAAAATGCTCTTTCTCAAGCCCTCTTAGCATAGTAGGGGCAGAAACATATATCACATTATACCCTTTTTGTGTAATAACATTGGCCATAGCAAGTGATAAATGTGTTTTTCCAAGCCCTGTTCTACCGCAAAGATGCACATTATTTGAGTTTAGAGAAAACGTTTCTGCATAATTTTCGCAGTAGCTAAGCACGCTTTTCATCCAGTCACGAGTTCTCATTCCTGTATCTGCATCTTTTTCTATCGGGTAAAAGTTTAGGTCAAAGTTGTCAAATGTGCATTTTGTTAAAGGCGCTGTCTTTGAAAGCTCTTCATACGCATATTTTCTAAGTAGTTCTATGTGGCAAGAGCAGTACCTTCCCTCGGCATATCCTTTATCATCACATAACGGGCATTCATACTGCGGCTCAAGATAGTTTGGCGGAAAGTCAGAAAGGCGCAAAAGCTCCTCTCTATCCCTTTGAGCCTGTAGGTTCTGCCGCTGCAAAACGGCAAGAGTTTGTTCTACATCTTCTTTTTTACCAAGCAGTGCTGTAGCCTCCATAACCGCCGACTTCATTTGCTCCTCTATTAAAGTAAGCTCTGGGCATTTCTCCTTAACTTGATTTCTATGTAAAGATGCAAGAGCATTGGCACTTTCACGGCGGCGCTCTAACTCTCTTTTAGCTTTTATGTAAACCTCTTGATTGTATCGCATTATAGCCCACCTTCCGTTTTCTCTATCCAGTCATAAATAACAGAGCGACCCATTTTCACTTTATCATATGAACGTTCCTTTTTTCCTTTATTAAACTTTCCCGCAGGGCAAATTTTTGCGGCAATCGTCTTTTTATCACGATACCCTTTACTGTGCCACTGCCTTAGTGTTTTATTCGCATAGGAAAAAGAGTTGTTTGCCCCGTCTGACTCAGCCTTTTCAAATGCAAGAAGAATAATATCAGTATCAAAACTAAGCGTTTCAATCCAGCCTCTTAAATACCTAACTTGCGTGCCGTTTGGCTCTTTTCTGCCAAAGTCAAACTTATTAGAAAGCAAAGAAAATATAGAAACCACTTCATTATGAAGCCCTATTTCCTTTTCGGCATCACTAAGAGTTTTTACCCCGTTTTTTCCCCACTCCTCAGCAAGCTTTTTTAGCCCTGCCGCAGACGTGTTGCCAAGCAGCTTTGCATGCTGCACTAACATTAGTATAATATCAGCAGAAAAACCATAATAATCATAAATCATAAGCAAGATAGCCTGTGTATTATAGCCAAAAGTTTTAGACAGCACATTTTGCGCCTCGCTAAAGATAAAACTTAGCTCCTCTGACTCTGAAAGCCTTTTTGCCACTTCCCTGTGAGTTGGCGGTTTTATTGGAATTTGCGGTACAGGTCTTTCTATCTTTTTTTCTTTCACGCTCTTTTTCGGTGTTTCTTCTTTTTTTTGCACTTCTTCCTTTTCAGGCTGCTCAGTCTTTTCAAGAATTAGCACATTTTCTTTCTGCCAATATAAAAGCGAGTCCTCTACAACTGCTGTTGTAAGGCCTGTGGCTTTTGCTATTGCTTTTGTGCATTGATTTGAATTGTCACTTAAAATTAAAAGCAGTACCTTTAATGATGCACCAGAAGCAAGCTTTAAGTGCTCATTTAATATAGAATTGGGAATAGCTATACAGCTACCCCAACAATCGGGATTTAGCCGAAACATTCTTTTCTCCTCAGGTTTAATCATTCGTTATAAATAAAAATGCAATTGTTTCAGGTCCACAATGTGAAGTCATCGTGCACCCTGCCTGTGTTGTAATAATCTCCTCAAAATGAATATTTTTCTCTATATTCTCTTTGATTATTTTCTTGTTTTCCTTTGAAATTCCTGGGGTATAGGCAAAAATCGCTATTTTATTGTCTATTCTACCCTTATATTCGGAAACAAGGTCATCAATATACGATAATTGGCACTGCAAAAGCCTGCCCCTGTATTTTCTTTTTATGCCAAGAGCGCCCTTTTGTGACTCTATGCAAAACTTTATTCCCAAAGCGTTAGCGCCAAAGCGTGCCAGTGCAGAGCATCTTCCGCCTTTATGAAGATAGTCTAAACTATTTATTATAAAATTTATTTTAATTTTTTCTTTTAGTTCTTCTAATTGCTCTATTATCTCATTTATTGATAGCCCGTTTTCCCGCATTTCGCAGCCTTTCAAAAGAAGAAGTGACATGGCAGACGTTGCAAGAAGTGAATCTATAACGTATACATTTTCAAATTCCTTTGATGCAATAAGCGCACCTTGGTGTGAGCCTGACATTTTAGATGAAAGGGAAATATGTATAACGCTATACCCCCCTTTTCTTAATCTTTTAAACACATCAATATATTCTCCAACGGTAACAGCAGAGGTTTTAGGAAGCTTCTTTGTTTTGTCAACATATTCAGTAACATCAAGGGGCTGTACATCTACCCCCTCTTTAAAGCTTTCCTCGCCAAGAATAATATGTAAAGGTATAACCTCAATTTCACAGCAGCGCTGTGAAATCTCTTTTGGTAAATCCCCTGCACTATCAATAGTAAAAAATATCTTTTCCATTCTCCGCCTCGTTATTTAGTGAATTTGAACAACACTCCTACAGAATATTCTCCGTTGCTTTTTTGTCCTGGTATATCTGCTAGTACATTGTCAGAGGAAAGTGTTTTACCAGCACATACATATCCTCCGCCTACGGTAGCGCAAATACTTTCAGCAGACTCATCATAACTGCCGCCAAAGCCTTTAGTCCACCTTAGCTCCCCCGAATATGAAAAGCACGCTACAATAATATCTTGCCCGCCATTGTTGCCAACGGCTCTTAAGTCTCTTATTGATGACTTTGAGTAGCCAGTAGCAACATAGCCGTCTGCCGTGCAAACCACGCTTGAAAAACTATCATCATACTGCCCTCTAAAGGGGCTGCCCCAGAATATGGTTCCGTCCCTATCTACCCTAATTATATAAGCGTCATACTCCCCTTTTGCAGACAGTTCTCCCGTAAAAAAGCCATCTACAGAGTTTGAGCGCCCAACAATAACACAGCCGTCACCATTATTTGCAAGAGTTATTCCGGGGAAGTATTCAATGTTAGAGCCAGATATAGGTGTTACCCAAACCTTTTTTCCCTTACTATCAAGTTTAATAACAGCGGCATCACTTTTCCCTTTGCACTCAAAGAAGAAGTCTGAATAAATGACAGCCGAAACATAAAATCCACCGTCATTCGCCGCACATATCCCTACAAAACGGTCACGTGCACCGCCCAAAATATTTGCAAAAACCTTTTCGCCCGATGAGGAATATTTTACAATAGAACATGAAGAGTCTGTTAATGCACGCTTAAACTCAGCCACATCACCGTCATTAGTGCCAACAGAACCAACGCAAACAACGCTAAGGTCATCAAGCACGGCAATATCTATAAACATATCTGTTGTAGATGTGCCAAAACTCCTTGCCCAAAGCTTTTTGCCGTTCTCGTTAAGCTTGTACACAACAGCGTCATACGAGCCTTGCCTTTTTTGAGAATCCCCTGGTACTGTTGAGTACCCTGCGGCATATATGCTATCATCTTTTGCAACTTCAACAGTTGTAAGTGCTATAACTCCAGCACCGCCTATAACCTTTTTCCATACCACGTTACCATCTTTATCATACTTTACAACTGCTGTGGCAGGCGTGCTATATTTATCCATAAGACCTTTTAAGTCAGCATCTGTAGAGTTCGTTACAACAAGTGCAATGCAGCCGCCGTCAGATGTTGGCGCAACGCTTGATACATAGTCTTGCAAAGCTCCGCCAAATGTTCTTTTCCAACTTGTTTTTGTTATTATTGGAGAAGTAGGAGCAGGGTCCGATTCTATTTTCGTGTACGTTATAACATTCCCGTGTTTATCCGTCTGTGTGTTGCCCTCTCCATCTGTAAGTGGAACGTTAATTTTACTTGTAGTACCTGGTTTGCCTGATGACTTTGCAGGCTCTTTTGGGTAGGTAGGTTTTATTACAATGGTTTCCGTAACGGGGCTACCGTTCTTGTCCGTCACTGCCTTGCCGTCTTTATCAGTAACAGGAATTGCAACGTTTACATCTTTATACACGACTGTGGTAAGCGCCTTTCCGTTTTTGTCTGTTACTGCCATGCCATTATCATCAGTAACAGTTTCATAAACCGTTTCGGGCACAACTGTTATTACTTCTCCGTTCACATCAGTAATTGGGTTGCCGTGCTCGTCCGTAACTGGCACGCCACCACCAGGTTTTTTACAGCTTACAACTGTAATAGACACAACTAATATAACAATTGCCAGCAAAATTATCCTAATTGTGTTTTTCAAAAAACACACCTCGCAATACAACATAATATTATTTCTGCATTAATTAAACAG
>DASRNG010000179.1:0-3572 GCA_035647555.1 Oscillospiraceae bacterium
CGCAAGAAATGTTTGCACCCGTGTATCGAACAGCGGCTATGCTATTAGCAGCTTTGTTGGCAATATGTCCACAGGCTTTAGTGGGAATTTAGGATTTAAAATGCCAGATAACTGGGCATTTGACCAATTTGCAGACAAAGATGCAGCAGGCAACTATTTGTTAATTTCAAGTACAGATGGCTCATTTGAAATTGATAAAAATGGTTTTTCAGGAAAAAACCATGGCGTGGGCAGCTTAGTTTGTGATGATAACCCCCATCTTGACCCCACCTATATTGTGGCTATACCAACGAAAACGGGTGTAGTAGATGAAATTAACAAATATTTGCGCGGTATCACCCCTACTAAAAGGTAAAGGACTTTTTTACAATAACAGCCTCTGGCTCAATTTATCAGATACCAAACAGAAGCTATGGCAAGCTCGACTCAACGGGAACTCGTGTTCAAGTAGTACCCGTAAGCGGTGTGGTTGCGGACACATATACTATCGTCATTCTTGGCGATATAAGCGGAGACAGCGCCATAGATGCCGCCGACCAATTCTACTTAAACCTACACCTAAACGGTCACACAGAAATTGACGGAGCATATTTAGCAGCTTGTGATGTTAGTGGTGACGGCGCAGTAAACAAAAACGATTATAATATACTAAAGCGCTGGGCATTAGGAGATTTTAGCTAAATGGCTGGCAACAAGTAATTATTATCGGCAGACTTTACATACCGATATAACATAAAGCAGTTTAACATGAGGATACTTGCAAAACAAACAAAAAATAAATATGCTATGAAGGATTATATAATAGTGGTTTTATTCTTCTAAAGGTTAAGCAAATATGAGCGCTACTGTATGTTTAATATAATCTATATTCATACTTAAAATCAAAAATGGATTTCCATTTCCCGTTTGCTGTTGAAAATGAAAATGACCAGAAACTGGCCGATTTTAACTACTTAAAATCAAATTCGTTTTACTTAAATTTATCACAATATCCTGTAAAGCAAATGATTTTGGTAGACCCGTCTGATTTGCAATAATTAGCAGACTTTATATACCAATATAGCACAAACAGACTAAAAACATAAAATAACTGCAAAAGAGTGTTAAAGCCTTTTGCAGTTTTGTTTTCATGGTGTTTTCACTTTTTATATTACCAGCGGCTAAAAATTATATCATTATCTTTATAAACCACAATACTACCCGTTGCCCTTTTGTTGTTGCAAAGGAAAATTTGTTTAATTTCCTCATGAGCTATGCATACGGTATACTCTGCAAATTTTGTTGTTATAACTATGCCTTCACCCGCTTTTCTTTCAATAAGTTTGTTGGTGCTGCCAAAATAGGCGGGAATAAATCTTACAAAAACAGGGCTTTCCTTTGTGTTTTCACAAATCACAGTTAAAGCAAATGCATTCCCCGTCTCCTCAAACGAGTGAACAACTGCCGTTTTCTTGCAAAGCTTATTATAGTTTGGTGAGTACATAGAAGCAGCCGTGCTTATTTTGCCGTGGTTTTGAAAATGCAGATTTACTTCTCCCATATCATCTACATATGATGCTGTGCTGCCGTCTACACTCACCTTTCCAGCTGGTGAAAAGTGAAAATACCTGTTGTATTTATGCTTGTTACCGCTGTGAAAACTGTCTATAATAATATAAATATCTGGCTTTATCCATAAAATCTGCCTGCCTGTGTATACCCCCTCGTTTATATACCCTAAATGACCGCCACCAATAAGAGCGCAGCACTCATTTTCATAAACGGGGTTTTGTACAGATATTGCAGGCTTTTCCACGCTCCATGAATCTGTAGCCTTTAAAAACAGTTTTTCATCTACTCTCATAGTATTGTGAGCTGGCGCATTTTTAATGTCTCTGCGCTCTTTTATATTCTTATATGTGTACCTGCCTGCGTCAACAATCACATCTCTGCCATTAAGGCAAAGCTCAAAATGAAGCTTGTCACCATGTGCATGCCCGCCTCCCGTGTACCCGTTGTGAAACAAAAGATAATTTGCATTCTCTGTCCAGTCGGAGCGCAAAATATAGTTACCGCTATCATATAAATAAGAACTTAAAAAGCTTGGCTTTTGCGGTATAATCTTATTATATTTTCTTCACCCTTTATGCCAAAAAACCAAAGGCTGTCATAGTCAAGAGAGTCAAGCCCCAAATACTTAAATGAACCACTTTCAAATAAGTATGCACAGCGGGTTAGTATATCACGAATATCATTGTTATCACTATCACCTATAAGCGGGTGGCAGTGGTTTGGTTTTACCCACTTTTCGTTAATTTTAGCAAGGTCTTTTACTCTACCGAGAAACCTTTCTGAGAGCGTAAAATTATACTGTTTTGCTATATTTAGCACATTGAGAAAGCTTATTAGTACAGCGTTATGGTACCCGCTTGACTGCTCCCAGTGCATGCCGTCCGCCATAATTTGAAATAGGCTTGCTTTGCAAAGCCTTTCATATGCTGCCTTAGTCTTATTACTTTCATTCAGGTAACAGCTAAGCGAGAAAAGTCCGCTATTTTGAATAATTCCCCAATTGCTGCTAATTTGAAACGAGGTGTGCGTATTATAAAGCACGTCTATATGCTCTTTCATAGATTTTATAAACTTACTTTTAAATGCACCTCTAAAAAACGAAGTCCCCTCTAAATATAAAGCAATTTGCACCCAGCTTTCCCCACGAAACCCCACTTCTAACGGGCGCCATGGTGATAAATCACCGTCATCTTTTATAGCAGTGTCAATCCAGTTTTCTAAAACCGCACAGGTCTTTTCAACATATTTTTCATCGCCTGTTAAATAGTAGCTTTGCAAAAGACATATTAAATAAGTGTGCCTGTTTAGCTGAAAAAGAAACTCAGCATCATCGCTTAGCATAAAATACCAGTCTGTCTTATTGCCAAAATCAACAACTTCCTCTGTTCTTTCCATATCCCAAGGCATATCAAAAATAAACTTATTCTCCAAAATATCGTCTGATTTTCTTATAATCTTCTCACAATACTTTGGATATTTCTTCAAACAGTAATTCGCAGTTTCTTTATAATCTATACGGTCCACAATTCCCGCCCCATTTTTCATATGATTTCAATATCCTGCTTCTCTTATAAAGCCTTTGTAAGTATTTTCTTTTACACATCACAAAAGCTATGGGTTTAACCAATTACATCATACTATTTTTTAACATAAAATCAAGATAAAATAGGGTTTTTATTGTTTACTATAAAAACTATTAACTAAAAGAAGACCGAGCAGTTCATTAGCTTATAAACTGCTCGGCGTACTTTTTTGGCACCCCTATGTGGAATCGAACCACAAACTGACCCTTAGGAGGGGTCTGTTATATCCGTTTAACTATAGAGGCAAATGTTTTGTGAAAATAATTTTATCAGACGGTAAAGCAAAAGTCAAGTAATATTCTTTTTGGTTTGAGGATTTTAGTAGGAAAGAATTGATATTGCTTTTTCGACATTTATATGGTATGCTGATTTTAATAATTTTGTTTGTTTTGGAGTTTTAATTTTGAATATCTTTAAGGCTATTCATAACAATATTTA
>DASRNG010000180.1:0-20994 GCA_035647555.1 Oscillospiraceae bacterium
CCAAGCATATCTGAGGCGCTTTCGTTTATATCTGTTACATCCTCAATAGTAGAGCCGCCTACTAATCCGGGAAGTGTACCGACGGCATATTGAATTTTCTCTCCTTCAGCATTTAATATATGGCTTAGCGCCAATTCTTCCGATGCAATAGACGCTATGACTTGATTAATTGCATCCTGCCTGCTTAAATCAGGCATGTCGGGAAATTGTGGTCGTGACATAATCTATTCCCCCTAACTCAATCTGGTAATCATCATGGTAGCTCCTGCACCTGTTGCTAAAGTAAGGTTCAGTGCCGCGCCTACTAACTGTAATTGTACAGTCGAGCCTGCTGTCAAATCTATGATAATTTCATTAGAGAAGTTTGAGAGAGATAAAATTGGGGCTACTGTGGATGCCGTATTTGCTGTGCCATTTATCATTATCCTTGTTCTTAATAAAAGTGTGGCAGTTATATTTACAGCATATGAAATGCGGTATCTGCCAGCTTCTGCAACGGTAAAAGTGGTGTTAGTACCGTCTATAGTTATACCGCCCGGGAGTATCTGACCGCTTGCAAGCGGAACGGGCGTGCCGCCAATAGTCGCTGTTAGCAAATTACCAGAAGCATAAGCAAAAGCTGAGGTTGCTGTTGTATTTGTTCCTCTGGGGCCTTCAGGACCTTGCAGACCTTGTGGGCCCTCAGGGCCTTCTGGACCTTGTGCGCCCTCAGGGCCTTCTGCGCCAGCGGGGCCTTGCGGACCTGCGGGACCCATTGGTCCCTGTGGACCTTGCGGACCTTCGGGTCCTTCTGGGCCACCGGGGTCACCAGGAGGGCCAGCGGGTCCCTGTGGACCTACTGGACCTGCCATTTCTGAAGAATTTAGCGCCTGCTGCATTTTTGACCTCAAAAGCAGCTGATTGTATGACGCATTTTGCAAGAGGTTTTGAACGCTTTCATTAGTATTCAAAATATCCTCTATTGTAGCCTCAGGGCCTGTAACTCCAGGCAAAGTGCCCAAAACATATTGAAGCTTTTCGCCCTCGGCATTAATAACATGGCTCAGTCCAAGCTCTTCCATCGCAATGGATGAAAGTATCTGGTTAATAACATTTTCCCTTGTAAAATCAGGGTTATCAGGAAAAGAAGGTTGTGACAAGAAAATCACTCCTATATAATTTATTAACACACAATGACTATACATCGTATGTACCGCCATATGACGGCAAGGAAATTATAGCCTTGTAATAGCTATTTTTCCTTGCCGTATATCCATGCCGTTTTTCGCACAAACAATAAAAGATGCATAGCAGGGACAACTACACTCAGACATCTCAACAACTGTTCTTTTATGCAAAAAGTATCCGGGGATTTGCTGCATGGGACATAATCTTTTAGTAATTACATTCTTACCGTCACAGCAAATTGTAAAATCTAATCCGCCAAAGCCTGTGGGCTGAGTGGAGTCTATATACACACTGACCTCAAATGTACCGCTGCGCGGCATTTGTATTTTCATGCAGTCTCCTAAAACAGGCACAAAACGTCCGAAAGGACTGCTCTCTTTTAGTTTTAATGTGTCATTATACTTATAAACTCCGGGTATGATATCAAAAGTCTGTTTATCACAGCTTTTTACAGGAGGACAAGGCGGACAAGGTGGACGAGGAGGACAGGGAGGACGAGGAGGACAGGGAGGACAAGGAGGACAGGGAGGACAAGGAGGACAAGGAGGTTTTGGTAAGAACTCTAAAACCTTTTCCATTTTATTTTTTAATATCATTTGGTTTTGTAAAATAATCTCTAACATATCTGTAACACTTTTGTTAATTGCTAGTATATCTTTTATATCAGTAGGGCATTTGCCACAATCGATTTGCTTTAATATATATTGAATTTTTTCACTCTCAGCATTTATAATATGGCTTAGTGCCAGTTCTTCCAATGCAATGGAGGATAAAATCATTGTTAAAGCTTCTTGCTGTGTAAGGTCAGGGTTTGGTATTGGAAATTCAGGCATTGACACAAAGCAGCACCTCCAACACCATAATATGAAAAACAGGACAAGATGTGCTACTTTTTTTATTGAGTTATATTTAATATAAAAAAACTCCCGTAAACAATCTTTTTCAAAATCATTGTACAGGAGCATTTATAATTAATATTTATTTTATCATTTCATCTAAAAAAAGAAATGCTTTTGTTGATACTTTCTTCTTACAAGGAGTATTGAGGTATTTTTTACCATGCTAAAATTGTAACCGAAATTACTGCCGTCTTTACATTTGGCAGGTGCACTGTCAATTTTTTATAAGCGCTATTTTCTACAGTGTTTTGCCTTGTTTTAGATTGCGGCAAAGGCATGGCATCCATAACGGTGAGTATGCCAAATATTAAAGACAGCAAATTTAAAATATAAAAAACTGCCGAATAATCGACAGTTTTTAACTTGGAGGCGACACCCAGATTTGAACTGGGGAATAAGGGTTTTGCAGACCCTTGCCTTACCGCTTGGCTATGTCGCCCAATATATATAAAATGGAGCGGATGACGAGGCTCGAACTCGCTACCTCCACCTTGGCAAGGTGGCGCTCTACCAGATGAGCTACATCCGCACAGTGTGCATTTTATTTTCCTGTTTGACGGGGGCTAAGGTAAGACTTACCCCGCCAAATGGTGCCTCCGGTCGGAATCGAACCAACGACACGTGGATTTTCAGTCCACTGCTCTACCAACTGAGCTACAGAGGCAAAAAATGGCGACCCGGAACGGACTCGAACCGTCGGCCTCTAGCGTGACAGGCTAGCGTTCTAACCAACTGAACTACCGGGCCACTTATGGTGGGAGCAATAGGGCTCGAACCTATGACCCCTTGCTTGTAAGGCAAGTGCTCTCCCAGCTGAGCTATGCTCCCCCACCTGCTACTTATTTGTAGCGGCGAAATATAATATACTATAAATTTTTGATTATGTCAACAGTTATTTGACATTATTTTTAATTTTCTTGCTATTTTAACTGCTTTTTTTATACTACTCTATTTTCTCAAAATCTGAAGCAGGGTGTTTACAAACAGGACATATAAAATCAGGTGGTAAATCCTCGCCCTCGTATATATACCCACATATTTTACAGCGCCAGCCTTTTGTGACTGTGCTATCTGGTTTTTGCTTTATGTTACTGTGATAGTATGCGTATGTTGCTGAATCGTAATCCGACAAAACTTTTGCATCTGTAACATCTGCTACAAACATAGTATGCGTTCCAAGGTCTGTTCTTGAAATTATTTTTGCGCTAATGTAGGAGTTGCAATATTCTGTAATATAATAAATACCATTTTCGCTTCTTTCTTTGGCATCGAAATCTGCAAACTTGTCTGTATCTCTGCCGCTTTTAAAACCGAACTGTTTAAAAAGGTCAAAGGGAGCGGTAACATCAATGATGGAAACGTTAAATTCATCTTTTTTTAACATTATATCATGTGTGTAATTTCGTTTATTAACTGTTACAACTATTCTGTTTGGTGTGGTTGTAACCTGCATTACTGTATTTGTAATACAGCCATTGTCAAACTCACCGTCTTTGACAGTCAGTACATAAAGACCATACCCTATTTTATACATCGCTTTATTGTCCATAAATTACTCCTTGCTATCTATATTAGTTATTACCGCTTATCAGGTGTTCTATAGTTTTTGAGTAGAACTCTACAGGGTCGTGTAAAAAGCCTTCTTCTAACATCTTAACCTGCATTAAGTCTGCGGCGAAAAGTGTTATTTTAAGTATTTCTTCTGAAAAGCCAAACATTGTAAAGGTGATGAAATAACCGTTCTCTTTTTCCTTTATTTCAATTTTATTTTCTTTTTCTTTTCTTGTTCGTGAAAGAAGGTTCAAGGCGGCATTAACCGCCTTTTCTTTAACTGTTGTTGTAAGGCTTTTTTCAAGCGTTGATGCAATATCACACCCTATGTCAGTTATAGAAAGGTGCGGTATTTCATCTTCTAAAAAATACTCTATGGCGCCTGTTGAGAGTAAGGAGTCAACCGCCTCGTTTATTTCAAAATAATTTACAAGTCCTATGCTTGTTAAACTATCTGCAAGCTGGTGCTTAAAAATTGGCTCTTTAATTCTTGATAAAAGGTAACAGACGAGTATTTTTATCTCGTTTTTATTGCGAAGTCCGCCATGCTCAACACCGCCTTGAAAGGCATCAAAATTAGTCAAGCTGCTCTCCCCTTTCGCTGTAGCGGTGGGCATTTTCAAGCATCATACTTTTTACTTTCATAAGCCTTGTAGTAGCGCTTCTTTCGTTTTCATCTAACTTCATTGTTATAAATCTTATAGTTTCTTCATATTGAGGAATCATTATATATTCAAGTGCGTTTACTCTGCGCCTTGTTTTTTCAATCTCTCCTGCCATTAAAGAGCAGGCTTTTTCAATCTCTGCAAGCTCTACCATTTTTACTGCTATATCGGCATAGCTTTTTACAGCCGAATCAAGGTCTGATGAAGTGAAGGCATACCCATATGAATAAATATCGTTTTCATCACCTGATTTGTATTTAATATCAAACTCAGGGAGTAAAACACTCATAATATTTCTTTGTTTTATATCAATAAATATTTCCTGTTTGGGCAGCATTAAGGCTGTGTTTATAACTTCTTCTTTTAATGAGGCGCCTGCAAATGCCATATGCGCCTGTGCCTCTTTCAGCCCTATTTCAACCTCTCGCCTTATTTGCTTATTTTCTCTTACAAGTGTAAGAAAGCGGCGCATAAGCTCGTCTCGCTTGTCTTTTAATAGCCTATGCCCCCTGCGTGCAGTCGCAAGTTTGCTTTTAATGTTAATTAGCTCCATCCTTGTTGGATTAACTTGTAAAACAGCTATTTTAACCGCCTCCTTTCATACTGTAAAATTTAATAATATTTGTCAAGCAATTCGTCACTTATTCTTTTTAGCTCGGCACGTGGAAGAATGCGAAGAAGCTCCCAGCCTAAATCAAGTGTTTCTTCAATTGTCCTATTGTTTTCAAAACCCTGTGATACATATTTATTTTCAAACTCGTCTGCAAATTTTGCATAAAGCCTGTCTATCTCTGTGAGGGCAGCCTCGCCCAAAATGACCATAAGCTCTTTTGAGTCTTTCCCTCTTGCATAGGCAGAGAAAAGCTGGTTCATTGTATTTGAGTGGTCTGTTCTTGTTTTGCCGTCTCCTATGCCCTTGTCTTTAAGTCTTGAAAGTGATGGCAATACATCAATTGGAGGGGATACACTTTTTCTAAAAAGCTCACGGCTTAAAATAATTTGCCCCTCTGTAATATAGCCCGTAAGGTCTGGAATTGGGTGGGTTTTATCGTCCTCTGGCATTGTTAAAATAGGAATTAGGGTTATGCTGCCTTTACTGTTTTCTTGCCGCCCTGCTCTTTCATAAATTGAGGCAAGGTCTGTATACATATAGCCTGGATAACCTCTCCTGCCTGGCACTTCTTTTCTTGCTGCCGAAACTTCACGAAGAGCGTCGGCATAATTTGTAATATCTGTAAGAATAACAAGAATGTGCATACCCTTGTCAAACGCTAGATATTCTGCGGCTGTAAGCGCCATTTTTGGTGTTGCAATTCTCTCTATTGCAGGGTCGTTAGCAAGGTTTGTGAACATAACTGTCCTATCAATAGCGCCTGTTTGCTTAAAACTTTCTATAAAATAGTTAGACTCTTCAAATGTAATACCCATAGCGGCAAAAACAACGGCAAATTGCTCACTATCATCAAGAACCTTAGACTGCCTTGCAATTTGTGCAGCAAGCTGTGCATGAGGCAAGCCAGCACCCGAAAAAATCGGCAGTTTTTGCCCTCTAACGAGTGTGTTAAGTCCATCAATAGCAGAAACGCCCGTTTGAATAAATTCCTCTGGATAATCTCTTGCGGCTGGGTTAATGGGCAGCCCGTTAACGTCCATACGCTTGTCAGGCAATATTTCTGGTCCGCCGTCTAAAGGTCTTCCAAGCCCGTCAAATACTCTGCCTAGCATATCCTCAGAAACGGCAAGCTCCATCTGCCTGCCAAGAAAGCGAACCTTACTGTTTGACAAATTTATTCCTGTGGAACTTTCAAAAAGCTGAACAAGGGCATTGTCGCCATCTATTTCAAGAACTCTGCACCGCCTTGTTTCGCCGTTTTGAAGCTCTATTTCACCAAGTTCGTCAAACTTTACTCCCTCGACCTTGCGAACGAGCATTAAAGGACCTGCAACCTCTTCGACTGTTCTATATTCCTTAGGCATTAAAGCTCCTCCCCTTTTCTTATAGACTGTGCCATTTCACGGACAAGAAGCTCAAGCACTTTTTCAAATTCCCCGTCAATGTCAGACTCTTTAACGTACTTAAATCTGCCAATGTTTTCTCTAACTGGCAAGGTAGACAGTAATTCAATATCTGCTCCTTTTTGAAGTGCCTCTAAAGCCTTGTCATAGTATTCCATAATAAGTTTCATCATTAGATACTGCTTTTTTAGTGTTGTATAAGTGTCAATCTCGTGGAACGCAAGCTGGTGCAAAAAGTCTTCTCTTATAGAGCGTGATGTTTCCATCTTTAGTCTATCAGTAGCTGATAGTGCGTCCATACCTACAAGCTTTACAATCTCTTCAAGTGCCGCCTCGTCTGAAAGCAGGGCTAAAAGTCTGCCTCTTAGCGCCGTCCAATCTTCTGAAACGTTTTCATTAAACCACTCTCCTAGTGAGTCAGCATAAAGCGAATAACTCGTTAGCCAGTTAATAGCAGGAAAGTGCCTTTTATAAGCAAGCGCAGAGTCAAGCCCCCAAAAGACTTTTACAATACGCAGTGTAGCTTGTGATACAGGTTCAGATATATCTCCACCCGGAGGTGAAACTGCACCAATTACAGAGAGAGAGCCTTCTGCGCCGCCGCTTTGGAGAGTTATAACACGGCCTGCCCTTTCATAGAACTGGGCAAGACGACTGCCTAAGTAAGCAGGGTAACCCTCCTCGCCTGGCATTTCCTCAAGCCTGCCAGACATTTCACGCAGCGCCTCTGCCCACCGTGAGGTAGAGTCCGCCATAAGCGCTACAGAGTAACCCATATCACGAAAATATTCCGCAATGGTAATGCCTGTATAGATTGATGCCTCACGAGCTGCAACGGGCATATCAGAGGTGTTTGCTATGAGAACTGTTCTCTCCATAAGAGATTTGCCCGTATTTTCATCAATTAGCTGTGGAAACTCGTTTAACACATCTGTCATTTCGTTGCCACGTTCACCGCAGCCGATATATACTACAATATCTGCCTGTGACCATTTTGCAAGCTGGTGCTGTGTAACAGTTTTACCGCTTCCAAATGGACCTGGTATTGCTGCCACGCCGCCTTTTGCAAGCGGAAAAAATGCGTCAACAACCCTTTGCCCTGTGATAAGCGGAATATCTGGAGAAAGTTTTTTCTTGTATGGTCTGCCTTTTCTAACGGGCCATTTATGCATAAGCTTTAGAGGTACTTCTGCACCTTTTTCATCTATTAATACCCCTATTGTATCAGTAACAGTATAGTCCCCCTCTAAAAGCTCTTTTATCGTGCCAGAAAGCTCTAAGGGCAGTAAAACTTTATGAAGTATTACGTCTGTCTCTTGAACAGTTCCAAGGACATCACCTGCACTAACCTTGCTGCCTGCCGTGGCGGTAGGCACGAAGTGCCACTTCTTGTTTCTGTCAAGAGAGGGTATTTCTATACCTCTTTTAAGGTTGTTTCCCGTTCTATTTTTTATTTCTACTAAAGGCCTTTGAATACCGTCAAATATAGAGCCTAAAAGACCAGGCCCCAGCTCAACACTAAGGGGCGCACCTGTTGTCTCTACAGGTTCGCCAGTGCCAAGCCCTGAAGTTTCCTCATACACTTGAATTGATGCCTTATCGCCGCGCATTTCGATAACTTCACCAATAAGTCTATGCTCGCTTACACGAACAAGGTCAAACATATTTGCCTCTCGCATATTCTCTGCCACAACAAGCGGACCCGAAACCTTTAGTATTTTACCTTTACTCATATTAAAATTCCTTTCATGGAAAATCAGTTTATAATATCAGAGCCTACTGCCCTTTCAACAAACTTGCCAACATTATACATTCCAAAGCCTGTGTTTTCTGTCACTCCTGGTATGGGTATAATGGCTGGTACAGGCAGTTCCTTATATCTTTCATACTCCTCAGGGATAATCTGAAGAAGCTTTTCTGTTATAAAGATTACTGCATATTGGCTATTTGCAAGCTTTCTTATTATGCTTTTCGCCTCATTAGCATCATCAGTATCAAAAGTAGAAAAGCCAACAGAGGCAAATCCTATTATACTGTCCCTATCGCCAATGGCTGCAATTTTATACATAAAGCCTTCTCATCCTTTCCCTAATAGTATTATTATCAACGTTATTTTTCTTTGCATTTAGCAGTATACGGATATTTTTAATCTCCGTCTCTTTTGCTATCCAATAAGCGGCTAAAGGCGCAAATCCAAATGGATTTACCTTAGCACTTTCAATTATAGCTATAAGAGAGTTGTCAAACCATTTTTCAAAAGCAATACTGTCAGAAATAAGAAGTGACGCCTCTTGATATTCTGTGGTTTTTAGGTATTCTAAAAGCTCTTTTACTCCTTTTTGAGCAGCTTTAGAAAGCTTATAAATATCTATCCCGTCACACTCGGAAAGAGAGGCATCATAAAACTCTTTTTCTTTACCCGTTATAGCGGCACGATAAGCAATTTTCATGTTTGCCTCTACGCATTTTAAATTGGCGATTTCTATAACCTCTTCACATTTTGTTTCTTTAGATTTTTCTAAGAAATGTGAAAGAGCTGCCTTGTCTGTTATAGCCTCGCATAGCTGACCGTCTTGGTTTTCTGTTAACGCTTTGTATCCTTTAGCTGCCGCCTGCCTCATATAGTCTGGAAGTAGTGAAAAGTCGTTCGTTTCCACAGCCTTTTCAATAACTTTTGTTTCTACTGATACGGGGAAAAGATAGTACACCTCACTTTTAGAGTGTGATATACGAGCTTTTAATGCAGATTTTAGGTTGTGAAAAGAATTTAATATACCAAAAACATCAAGCATTTTTCTTTCGGGAGCTATTTCTTGTAAAAGCTCCCACGCTTTTATTGATTCTTCGTCAAGCATCTTTTTCGCATCTTCATCTTTTTCAAGCGGATAGCCAAGCTCTTTTATTTTAGTTAGAACTTCTTCATAATTAGGCAGACTTATAAGCTGCTCAATGTCTTTAAATTTAAGCAGTTTTATTTCATTATATCTTATTCGTGCTACGGCATGTGCATAATCATATTTATTCATAACTATTCCTTAGAAAACAGCATATCTGCGGCAATATCAGAAAGTTTGTTAGCTTTAGATGATACAACTGCTCTAAAGTCGCAATTTTCTTCAATATTACCGTAAATCAATAAAAATCCACCGTCAATATCTGCTGTAGCCTCATCAATTGTAAGAAGGCTATCAGAACCTAAACTACTATTGATTTTCTCTAAAAAGTCAGCAGGTAGTCTATTTTTATCTGTCTTATTTAAGCGTATTAAGCCGTTTTTGCCCTTATGGGTATGGGAAATTACCATCTTTGATAAAGCTTCAAAGTAGTCAGTAAGCGGCATTTCATTTAGCGCTAATGCGGTGTCTTTAAGAATATTATCAAGAATATCTGTTTTAGCTTCAAGTACTAATCGCCTGTATGTTAACTCGCCGCTTGAACTTGATATCTTATCAGCATCTTCTGCTTTTTTGTTAGCATCAGAAATTGTGCTATTATATTCCTCTTTCGCCTGTGCTTTAGCACGCTCTATAAGCTCTTTTGCTTTTGTGTTTGCCTCATTAATTATTACCTCACGCTGATTTTCAGCGTCAGATAATATTTTCTCAGTAATTTTTTCAATTCCTGACATATCTTCTCTCCATTTCTGGTTATATTCGGCTTTTCATTATTGCACGCTGAATATCATAAGAAGTGAAGTAAGAAGTGCTATAACGGCATATGTTTCTACCATTGCAGAAAATATAACTGCCTTTGTGCTGTCCTCCGGCTGTTTTGTAACAATTGCAACACCCGTCACAGAAGTTTTCGCCTGATTTACTGCTGAAAAATAGCCGACAATTGTAATTGGAAGTACTGCAAGCAGATACTTCAATCCTACGCTAAGGTCAAGACTTGCTGCCTCACTGCCTAAAAGCCCTGTTTGGTTAAGCAATAGTATTGTTGTAAGAAAGCCGTAAAGCCCCTGAGTTCCTGGCAGCGCTTGAAGAATAAGCACTTTACTGAACTTTGAGGGGTCCTCAGAAACCAGCCCTGATGCCGCTTGACCTACAAGTGCTATACCTCTTGCAGAACCAAGCCCTGGAAAAACAACGGCAATTGCCGCAGCGAAAAACACCAAAACTACGCCGCCCCACTGCACAAACATATCTAACATCTAATAATCCTCCTTAAATCTGAAAAACTGTGTATTTATTTCTAAGGGTTTTAAGGCTCTGCCTCCGCCCTCATAAAACTTTGGATAAAACTCAACAAATTGCAGTCTTAAAGCATGCACATATGAACCGATAATATTAATCATAAAGTTTGCGGTATGCCCTATTATAAATACGAATATTAGCATTATAACTCTGACAAAAACATTATCAACCATGACACCCAGCATATTTATAACACTTGCTATAACACCTGTGGAAAGCCCCAAGGCTAAAAGCCTTGAATAAGAAAGCACATCACCAAGGTACCCTGCTAAAACATCGTATAGACCATAAAACCCGCCGCCTATTTTGCCTACAATGCTTTTACTATCCCTGCCTGCCGTTAGTATTACAAGTATTGCGCCTATTAAAATAAAGTAAGGGGCAATGCTTTTAAGGATTTCTGGAACTTCTACAAATAAACCGCCGAAAAAGGGAGCGGCGCCTAAAATTAGCACATATATAGGGATTGTTTCTGAAAATGCCCCGAGTTTGTCCTTATTTTTCCAAAGGGCATAACCTTTTAATGCACAGCCCGTAAAAAGATGAACAAGCCCAAACCCGAAACACCAAACCATTACACCTAAAAGATTGTCAAGCGGGTCTACCCATAGGTATAGTCTTATTGGCGGGAGGTTGAAAAAGCTTTCTCTTACAACGTTTATAATGTCACCAAACCAGCTACCATATAAAAGACCCCAAATTACGGTAGAAACACCGCACCAGAAAAACATTTTTAGGGATTGTTTTAATTTTGATTCCACATTAAACTTTTTAAGAATTATGGCTATAACTATAACCATTAGCATACCATAACCTGCGTCTGAAAGCATTGCACCAAAAAAGAAATAGTAGAAGAAGGCAGTAAAGGGCGTTGGGTCAATGTCAGTTTTTGTTGGCATTGAATACATGCCTACTAAGTTTTCAGCAGGGCTGAAAAACGCTTTATTTTCTAACAAAACAGGAACGTCAGCATCATCTTCTGGCTCGTATATTGAAACGGCTGCAAAAAAGCTGGTTTCAAGCTCTTTTTTTAAGTTTAATGCAGCATTGCTTTCTGCATACCCTGTTATTACAATTACGTTGTCTGTCATACCAAGGTCTTTAATAGCTTTATATTTTTCTTTTCTTATCATTAAATAATCTATTAAAAACTTTATATCGTCTCGCCTATCGGCTATTTTTTTTATTTTTTTAGTATATTCAGCATTTTTCTTTTCAAGCCTTTGTATTTCTTCTAAAAGCTTTTCCGCTTTTTCAGACGGCAATTGACTTGTAGGGTTTGCAGGGCGCATGAAACCAAGATTTCTAAGCGCCAATTCAACCTCAGTTTTACAGGAAGCATGAGCTAATACTACGGCTCTTGTAATAGATTTGTCCGAATAAAGTATAATAGTTTCAAAACCCTCTGCTTTTGGTGCGTGCATTTTTATTTCTTCGGTAATAGTCTCTCTGTCATACTCTTTTGGGAAAGAGCCTATAAAAACGCTTTGACTGCCAACTTTAGTTGTACTCGTTGGTATATCACAAACAAACCATGGTTTTATGCTGTCATACAAGGTTTGATTTCTTGCAATTTCAATCTTATTGTCCGCCTGTTTTTTAACAATATAATTAACATCATAACAAATTGATAAAACTTCATCTGTCTTTGCTGTTAAAGCTTTATATTCATCTTCTGAAAGCTCTGTTCTTCCTGAGAGCATATCTGTTACAGACTGTTTTTTTGTTGAGTACTTTGCTAATGCACGGCTTGCCTCATTTGCTGCGTTTAAATATTTATCAAACTGTGAAATAGTGCCAGAGGTATCAACATGTGAAAGCCTGTCATTTTTTATCTTTAATAGCTCAACCGCTCCTGTGCGCTGAATAAAGTCTACTACCCTTTGTCCGTCAGACAAAGGTGTTATAATTTCAATTTTTGAGACTTTGAGCTTCGCCATTTTTCATTTTCTCCTATGTGTAATTAGCTTTTTACGGTTTCCTCCATAAGGTGTGCAATAACCTTTTCGCGTTTTTTATCCGTTATAATTTTTAATCTTTCTATTTCAGCATCAGCACGTTTTTTAGCATCAATTTGTGCAAAGTTTGCCCTTTGGGTAATGCTTTCATCTATAACGGAAAGTTCGGCTTTTATACTTTTTGCCATCTCTGACTTTATTTCCTCCGCCTGCCTTTCAGCTTCGTGCAGAATACTCTCTGCCTTCGAATTGGCGCCTTTAATTATTTCCTTTGCTTTACTTTCTGTATCTAAAACTTTTTGCAGCATTTCGGCAACCATAACCTCACTCCGTTACAATAATATACCTCTTTATAATACCACATTTAGAAGTATTAATCAACATTTTGTTATAATTTTCAATAAAAACATAATTGCCCTTTAAAAACTTAAACCACCTAAAGGTGGTTTAAGATAAACTGTATTTAGCCTTTAATAATAGACTTTGATAGTCTTTATCTCAAACGGCTTAAAGGTTAGCTCACAAGAGTTGATGTTTAGATTCTCTCCTATTGGCTCTTCAAGCATATTTGTGATAACGGCTTTTTCAGCTGTTTCTAAAAACGCAAGTTTTGTATTTACATATGCGCCCTCGCACTCATAAAGGCGGGCTATAAATGCCTTTTCGCTATCCTCGCATGGTTTTATTGATTCTACAATAATATTGTCAAGCTCTGGCAGAATAAGAGCCTTTGCCTCGTAAACACCATCTGTAACCACAGCAGGAATATTAAGCTCGTATGCTGGTTTTGTAACAGTTTTTGCGCTAAAGTCGCCCTCATGCGGTAAAAATGCGTACACGCAGCGGTGTCTGCCACGGTCACCTGTAAAGTCCGGTCTTGTACCGCCCTTGTGAAGTGAAAGCCTTATGCTGCCGCCCTCAACGCTAACTGCATACTTGCAATCGTTAAGAAGTGTTACACCAAAACGAGATTCAGAAATATCTGTATATTTATGATTTAATACTTCAAACTTTGCTTTTTCTATGCTCGTATTTCTTGTTGTGGGGCGCCTTGTATAACCGAACTGAACTTCACAGCGGGCAAAGTCTTGCATTACTGCCGTATCAAACACCGTTTTCATAAAGCGGTGGTCATCCTGCCAATCCATAACAGTATCAAAACGCACTTGTTTGCTATTTGAGAAGAAAATCATATCCTGTGTTACAGTTGATTTTGCTGTAACCTTATACTTGCTGCGAATAACAAGGGCAGCGCTGCCTTTTGATACAACTTTTCTTGATAGAAGTGTAGCACAGTCCATAAACTTTGTTTCAATGTCTGCATCTACGTCCCAGCTATCCCACGCTGTTGGTAAATCCTCTGCTACTATAAATGTATTAAACGGCAAACCGTTTACAAGCTCCCTATTTACAGAAAGGTCAATAAACGAGGATATATAGCCCCTATCATCAAACTTTACTTTGGCATATTTTGTTGAAAGCTCATTGTCTGAAAGGTTAAATGGGCTTTCGTTTGCACCTTTACCATCATTTAATGTTTCTTTTATTAAGTTAAAAGAAACTGATGAAAATGCGGGAATAGTTAAGTCTGATACAATAACACAGTACTCACCGTCAAGATTCTCGTATGTTTGTTGTGGATAATCGCACTCAAGCATATAGCCTTTAGGTATTTTTGCTATTACAGGGTCATGTCTATCAAACGATAGCGTATTTGTAAATGTAACTGCCGTTTCATTTCCCTTTGCATACTCTGCAATAAGCTCGCTAGTTTTATTAATTATGTGCGTAGTTTGCTCCCTGCTTTCTATATGCGCTCTTGGTATGCAAGTGCCAGGCAAAATATCGTGAAATTGGTTCATGAGCATTAGCTCCCAAAGCGGATTTGTTTCAGTGTCTTTAGCTATTTCGCCTGATTTTACAGCTTTATCTACTGTAAAAAACTCAAGGTCACGAAGCCCTAGCTCTGCTTTACGATTATTGCGTTTTATTTCATGTTGGTTTGTAAGCGTTCCCCTGTGAAGCTCTAAATAAAGCTCTCCTTTATAAACATTGGGGTTTACAGAGGTTTCTTCAAGCTCTTTCATAAAGTCAGAAACGAGCGTATATTCTGTTTTTGGGCAGCCGTTTAGGTCTTTTATTCTCTTTGTAGCTTCAATTTGTTCAAATTGGGGTCCACCGCCGCCGTCACCATAGCCAAAAGCTATAAGTAGTTTATCATTAACGGTTTTCTCTTTTATTCCAACGCCCCTGCCCTCGTCATAAACCTGAGAATAAATCCTATCAGCAGTAGGCGGCATATGCGTTCTGTTAAAGTGTGTAAATACACGAGTGCCATCAAGCCCTTGCCACCAAAAAGTATCATATGGGAAGATGTTTGTATCATTCCAGCCAATTTTTGTTGTTAAAAAGTAGTCTACACCGCAACTTTTCATAATTTGTGGTATTGCAGCGCTATAGCCGAACGTATCAGGCAGCCAAAAGCAATTTGAAGTATAGCCAAAATACTCTCTTGTAAAACGCTGCCCCCAAAGGAACTGGCGTACTAAAGATTCTCCTGAAGTTACGTTACAATCACACTCAACCCAAACACCGCCGTTAGGCTCATATCTTTTTTGCTGTACCATCTCTTGTATGCGCCTGAATAAATCTGGGTAGTGCCTTCGAATAAAGTCCCCATGGCAAGCAGAGCTTTGAATAAATGTGTACTGAGGATATTGCCGCATAAGGCTTATTTGGTTGGCATATGTACGTGCGCATTTTTTGATTGTTTCACCCACGTGCCAAAGCCACGCTGTATCCATGTGAGAGTGCCCTATAACGTATGCCTTTGGTGCTTCAGGTCCATTTTTAACACTGAGCGCCTTTTTTAATATTGGGCTTGTTTTTGTAAGTGCCGCAAGAAATGTTTCCCTGTCTATATTATCATAAGAATAATAAACATTGTTATGCACCTCATAAAGTGCGTTTATAAGCCCTGCTTTTCTAAAAGAAGTTTTAGGCAGCACGCTTTCAAGCTGAACGAGTGCTTCAAGGTCAAAATAATATTCTTCTACTTCATAGTTCTTTACACAAATATCAAAAGAATTAAATACATAATCGTATTCAAGAATTGGCTCATTCTCAAGCGGCAAGCAGCCTTTATAGGAGTGGCCTGCATAATATTCTACAGCTATATCAATAACTTGCCCAGCTTTTGCATTTTGCACAAGCAGGTCACAGTAATGATTTCCATGACCTGTGAACACTATTTTTGAACAGAATGTACCGAAAGGCACACCGTCAACCCATAGCATAGCCTCATACCCACCAACTTTTGGCATAAGGAATAAATCTTTACCCTCAAGCTCTTTTGGTACTGTGAATGAGGACTTAAACCAGCAGTAATGACTTTCACCGCCCCATTTAAATCCACTTGATACGGGGGTGAAAAATGTATCATTAGGTATTTCATGGTGTTCATCAGTCGTTTCAAAAGCTATTACATCTTTTAGCTCGCCCACCTTTTCAAAGATATGTGGTTCTAAAATAGTAAGAAACCTTGAAACCTTTGATAACATTCTTTCAATTTGTTTTTCGTTTAGCATAGTACACTTCCTTTTTCTATTTTTAGTTAAAAGAAAAGGCTTTTGCCAACCTTTATTTAAGATTGGCAAAAGCTTATATTAAAAGTTGAGTTTTGCAACCGTATCACCTCAAAAACTCGTTAATAAAAATCCTCGTCATAAAAGTCGTCGTTAATCTCTATTCCAAAAACATCTGTTTCAGGCGGCTCTGTTTCGGTCGGCTCTGTTGCTGGTATATACACATATACTGTTATCGTGTCCCCACGCTTTGCAGTAAGCTCATCATTATTCATAGCACCGCCTGTTATTAGAGCAATTGTTCCTGCAAGGTCGTCATTCTTATACGACGTTTCATTAAGAGAAACTTTAAGTCCCGATTTTTCAAGCTGTGCCTTTACAGATTCATATGGTTTACCAACATAGTCAGAAAGTTTTAGTTTTATATACTCTATCCCCTTGCTGACATCAATTGTTATGGGCAGTTTCTGAGCGCTTGAAAAGGTGCTGCCAGCTGGAACGCTTTGCCTTATTATAATACCCTGCTCAACATCGGGATTAAACACAAAGTTTACATTAATATCATAATACGTTGTGTAATATGCTTCATAAAGAATGTCTGACGATTTTCCAACAAAGTTTACCACTGTAACCATCGTTGCTTCACCTGATAAAACAGACGGCTCTGTTGTTTTTGGCTCTCCATAGTTATCAATATACACAAAATAAAGTATAGCACCTAAAGCCGCAAAGCAAATAAGCGCACTTACGGCAAAAACAAGTGCCGCCGTTTTGCGGTTAGACCTTTTTTCAGAACGACTTATGTCTATAAGCTCGGTTTCTCTGCCGCTTTCTTCTGTGTCACTCTCTGTTGTAAACTTTGAATATCCTGACTGAACAGCCGCCGTTGGAGAGGCTGAAAAATCGTTTCGCATAGCTTCAACATTTTTTGTTCTGTCCTCAGGTTTAATTTGCAGTGCTTTTATAAGCCCATTTATTACGTAAGCTGGAATTAGCTCTGCAAATTTTGCAGGAATCATTAGTTTATCATTCGTTATGCGTGTTGTAGCCTCTATAGGAGTGCTGCCAACAAGAGCGCGGTAAAGCGTGGCTGCAAAGGCATAAATATCAGTCCATGGTCCTTGCTGCCCTGAAAACCCGTACTGCTCAATTGGTGCATAACCTGAAAAAATTTGTACAGGCAGGTCCCCGCCGGTGCTTCTAACTTGATTTATTGAAAAACCCGAAATAATAAGCTTGCCGTCCTTACCTAAAAGCAAAGTACTCGGTGAAATACCACGGTGGATTATGCCTGCAGAGTGAAGTGTGCCAAGTGTTGATAAAACTGGCATAAATAGCTGCCTTGCAAATTCCCAGTCGATATGACCTGTTGCGGTTTCTAGTAAAAAATCTCTAAGTGCCATACACTCGTGAAGCGGCTCGAAAACCGAATATGCTGTATTATTATCCTCTATTATATCAATAACGCAAATTAAAGCGGATAGCCCCCGCATGCGTGCTAGCTTTCTCCATAATTCAAGAAAGCTTTGAATACAATCTGAAAAAGCATCTTCACAATCATTTAGTACTATAACTTCACTTGAGTTTTGGGGTCTTGAAATTAAAACCTCTGGTAAAAACTCTCTTATGTTTATAATTATACTTCTTTCTAAATCGTACCCAATATATGTTGCGCCCTCGCCATTATGCTCAAGCACTTTTCCTACAAGGTACCTGCCCCCTACTACCGTTCCAATTGAAAGAAAAGGGGGGTCTTGGGTCTCAGAGACGGAAAAGCCGCAATTTGGACAAACACGCTCTTCCTTTAACTCTCCCATGCAACCCATGCAAAGATTTTTATTAGCCATAAACACTTTAATCCTTTCGTCAGTTAAGACGGCTTAGCCGTCTTATCTTTAGCCAAGGTCAGGTTGTTGCTCTGTTTTCTTTGATGCGGCAATGCGCAGCTGCTGGCGTGCTCTGCGAATTTCGTTTACGCTTTGAGTTAAAACATCGTCAGACGTTTTAATAATTTCCTCAACATAGTTGCCCGCACTTTCTCTTATATCGGTAGACCATTTATGAGCTTGCTCCATTATGCTGTTTGCCTCACGGCGAGTAGTTTCAAGAAGCTCGCTCGCCTCTGCTCTTGCCTGCTGAACAATTTCTTCTGCAGCACTTCTTGCGCCTTTCGTTATTTCGTGTTTTTCAATCATGCTTTTTGCTATCTGCTCTGCCTTTAGAATCATCTCGTCAGCAGTATCTTGGGCATCATTGAGTATATCACGGCGCTCTGTCGCAATCTTCCTTGCTTTTGTAAATTCCTCTGGCATATCGAAGCGTATTTCTTCAATAATGAGCGAAATTTGGTCTGCATCTACCATAACTTTATTCGAAAACGGTACAGTTTTGGCATTTTCAAGTATTTCATCAATATCGCTTAATAATGTATCAACACTCACAATATCTCTCCCTTTCAATACGAGAAGTTAAACACTTCTTGTTTTTGACAACCTTTTTATTATATCTTCACGAATTTGCGGTGGAACAAAAGCTGAAATATCGCCGCCCAGTTCGCAAACTTGTCTCACTACGCTTGAGCTTAAAAACATATGCTCTGCACTCGTTGTAAAAAATATAGTTTCAAGATTTGGATTGAGTTTTTGATTTGCAAGCGCCTGCCTAAACTCATCATCAAAATCGGAAACGGCTCTAAGTCCTTTTACAACAGCGTCTGCGTTAATTATTTTTGCATACTCCGTCAATAAACCATCATATTTGTCTATCTTAACGTTTTTTAGGTTACCTGTGCAGCGCTCAAGAAAATCTACTCGCTCTTCAACCGTAAAGCTGCCAATATTTTTATTTCGGTTTCGCATAACAACAACAACAACGTTTTCAAAAAGCTTTGCAGAGCGCCTTATTATATCTAAATGACCGTTAGTAACTGGGTCAAAACTACCTGGACAAACAACTGTTTTCAACATGACACCCCTTATCTATAAACACAAAGAGTTGTGCTACCATACTTATATTCCTTTAGCAGAAATCCGCCTATTTCTTCAGGGAAATCTGTTGTATCATTGGATTCACACACAACAATTGCCCCTTTGTTTAACACACGCTCTATGTTTTCTAACGCCTTTTTAGCAAGCCCTAATTCATACGGTGGGTCTATAAACACAATATCAAACTTTTCTGTAGTATTAAATAAATATGATAATGCATCAGTTTTTAAGACGAGCGCTTTATCCTTCAGCCCTGACAACTCAAGATTTTCTTTTATAATGCTTATAGACTCTTTTGAGCTGTCAATAAAAACTGCACTGTGTGCTAATCTGCTCAAAGCTTCAATACCAAGCTGCCCAGAGCCTGCAAATAAATCAAGAACACGTCTGCCCTCAATATCAAACTGTATAATACTAAATAAAGCCTGCTTTACTTTTGCTAAGGTGGGTCTAACATCAGTGCCTTGCAATGCATTTAATTTTCTGCCTTTTGAAAGCCCTGTAATCACACGCACGAAACCCCTCCAAGCTTACAAAAATTCATCATATTATTACATAAACAGCGGTTTTTGTCAAGCATAATCTACGCCTGCCGTTATAAAACGAGAGGCGTAGAGAATATAGCGTTTAAGCCTTTTAACTTCTAATTAAAATGGGAAGTTAAGATTTCCAACAAATACTCTGAAACGGTCAAGCACTTTTCTAAATATAACGACTGCCCAATAATTAGCAAGAGAATCCTCTTTGTCTGGTATTTGTGAGCCGTCTAAAGTGGCAAGCTCTGCAGCAGTAACTACATATGTTTCATAGTTCCATGGGTCGTTTTCATCTATCACAAACACTCTGCAGCCCCTAACTAAATCATTGCCGTAAGAATGCCAAGTGGCACCAGGCGTATTAATTAGGTCTACACCTCTAATGTCTGCTACAAAAGAGTTTGTATGGTCATGCCCTACTGCTAAAGCCAGCACATCGCCGCGTTCAATAAAAGCATCCCACTGACCAAAGTTATAGGCAGATGGGCAAGGAGGCTCAAAAATATATCCTTCAAATTTTGAAAAGTCTGGAATATAAGTATAAACACTGCCATCTTCAAATTCTCTGGTAATCGTATCAATTGTTATAGGAGACTTATAATACAACTCAAAAACTTCTTGAGGAACAATGTGCTGGAAAGCTAAAGAAGGCACAAGGGCGCCAGCTTCCATTTCAAGCTGCATACTTCTATTTTTGTACCATTCTACTTGGTCTGCCTGCACGCAGCCGTAGCCGCTTCTTCCTTTGCTGTCTATCATATAGTCTCCAGAGTCAAACATCCAAATATTAAAGGCTATTTTAGAGCCGTCAGAGCTTAATATTGGGAGGTTATGTGTGCAAGAGCCAGAAAGAGATGGGTCATCGTCATATGTAAGACAGCCGGGATACTGCTTATAAATTGCAAGTAAATCATCTCTTGTGAATACTTCACTATTTTCAGCGTCATGGTTACCATAGCAATGAGTAAAGGGTATCCCTCTATTTACTACAGGGTTTAGAATTTCATCGTATGCACGAACATCATCAGTCACAACATTGTCACCACTAAAAACAACAAGGTCTGGGTTAACAAAGTCAAGCGATTCGTTAATTAAAGCCACCATAGCCTCTTTAGCGGGGTACACGTCCTGACAGTCTGCAAATTGAAGAATTACAAACTTGCCATCTTCATTAAATTTTAGCTCTGTTCCGCCTGATGCAAAGGACATAGGAAAAGCAGCGGCAAACATAATGCACACCATAATTATTGATAAAGTTTTTATAAGTTTTTTCATACTATATAAACCTCCTTGTCATTTTCTATATTACTCTCTTTTTTTACTATTGTCAATAACGACTATTTTTTCTCTTGATAATTAACTTAAATTGTAGTATAAAGTATGGTATAGTATAGTGGCTTATCACCTTTTGATAAAAACGCATAATATATAAAGC
>DASRNG010000181.1:0-34214 GCA_035647555.1 Oscillospiraceae bacterium
ACCTATTAGGCAAGGGTTGTTTTTTGTGCGGCGGCAAAGAATTTGTGTTACTCTGTAAATCTCCTGCTGCCTGCCTACTATAATATCTATTCCGCCGTCTTTAGCTTTTGCTGTAAGGTCTGTGCAGTAAAGACTTAAAAACTTTCTTTTGTTTTTATTCTTTTTTCCTTTTCTTCTGCCTTTTTTGCTTTCATCTTCTTCGGCTTCTACTTCCTGCTCTTTCGCAGGCTCTCCCATTTGTTGTGCGTTTAAGAAAGGCATTGTTCCAGCTCCGCCTGGCTGAAACCCCTCAAGACCGTCAAACATTTCCGTAAACTGCTCGCTTACGGCATCTACTTCATCTTCTGTAATGCCCATATTAGCCATCATTTGCTTGATGGGTCCAATATTCATATCTAACGCACATTTCATGCAATAGCCTTCCTGTGTGGCTTTTCCCTCTTCAATTTTTGAAACAAAAATCACAGCAGGTCGTTTCTTGCATTTAATACATAGTGCTTTGTTCATGTTTTCTCTCCATTTTCGTTTTTAACTTTAGGTACCGGGTTTTCTTTTGTTTTAAATTGCTTTATTGTTCCCGGAAGATAGCTCAAAAAAGCAACGATAGTTAATATTGCTGAAACGGCTACAAGTATTATAAGTAGTACCGCATTCATTTCCCAAATCTCTCTAAATGCTCCAAACTCTGGCGCAAAAGCTATGAGTAAAATCATAACCGCATAAAATACAAAGGTCGCAATTTTGCCGTATACTACTGCGGGGCTAGGGCGCAAGTTCATTAAAAGCAAAACACCGCCTCCGATAACCATTATTACCTCTTTTATTAAAAATACAAGGAATATCCAGCTATAAGCGATAAGCATTTTGTTGGAAGAACCGTTGAATTTTATGAAAAGCAAAACAGCAAGTGTTATTTGCGTTATTTTGTCTGCAACGGGGTCAAGTACCTTGCCAAGTTCACTAACTTGATTGAAAGCCCTTGCTATTTTTCCATCAAGAAAATCACTAAGTCCTGAGAAAAATAGAACAGCTACTGCCCATATGTATTTTTCGTTTAAAAAAAGGTATGCGAAAACGGGGGCAAGAAAAACTCTTATTACAGTTAGTAAATTAGGGATTGTCCAGCAATTTTTAAATAGACCCTTCATAATATATCTTTCCTTTCGAGCAAAACCGCTCATTTCTCGGTTTTATAGTTTTATTCTTGATATAATTGGATTTATCCCGTTAATAAATTTTATTATTAACGAATTATCAATATATTCTGCCATCTTTCCGCCGAAAACTCCACCGAAAAAGTAGAATAATGAGCAAACAACAAATAATAATATAATGCCTTGAACAATTCCTACTACACCGCCAAGAAACCTATTTACATTTTTAACAACAGGCATTTTAAATACCTTGTTTATAAGTCTTGCAATGATGCCGAATATAATTGAAGCTACAATGAAAATTACAATACTGCATATTACTGTTAAAAGCACAATTACCATAGGTTTTAATACACTGTCTGTAATTGCTGCTGATATTCCTTTTGCTGAAATATTTGCACTGTCTACACTTTCAAGTGCTGCTGATGTATTAAAACCTATTTTGTCTGCAAGTTTCATAAGCCCTTGCGGTAAAGACTCAATAAGCCCTTTAGTCTGTGTTATTACATCACCAGCAGGTGATTTTTCAATTTTTCTTTCTAAAGAGTTTTCAATCATAGTCCTTATAACTTTGTCATACAAAAACTCTGCTGTGGGTCTTCCTAATACATATGCTGCTATGTAAGAAAGTACTGTTGCAACAAGGTTTAACGCTATTTTTGCAAAACCTTTTTTAACTGCAAACACAACTATAAATGAAAATATTGCTATAAGTACAATATCAATAATATATGCCATATTTATTCATTCCCCTTTTCTAAGCTTTGCGTAAACTCTCTTTCTATTTTGTCGGCAGAGCATAGGAATATATGCCTGCTGCTGCCAAAAAGTTTTTCATATCTTTTGTCTGTCTTTATTTCATTTACTATTTCCCCCTTTAGATTATAAACTAAAATGCTTTTATCGGCAAGTATAAATACATATTTTCCATTAGTATTAAGAGATAAAACATTAGCGTTTATTTCCTTTGTTAATACTATATTGCCTTTTCTGTTTGATATATTTAGCTCGTATATATTGTTACCGCCGTATTTCGTCATTACTAAGGCACTTACAGCATTTTTAGCATCGCTGTAAAACCCTAACTCTGGACGATAGTAACCTTTTTGCTTTGTAAGCTCTTTATTCCCCTTAACGGTATATATTCCGCCATCTGTAAAAATATACAAAAGTCTGTTTGATAAGTATTTGATTTTAAGTATCGTTTCCCCCTCGAAAGTGTGTGTATAAAGCTCCTCGCTATACTGAAATCCGAAAATATAAACGGTTGAAACAACATCACCATCTTTTGCGCCAACGCAAGCTGCCGCTACATATTTGCCGTTATCAGACAAGGCTATTGACGTGGTGTGTAAATACGCACAGTTCCAAACAAAAATTTCTTTTCCTTGTCTGTTTACAACGTACATTTTACTCGTAGCATCACTGCCCCGAACAGAAAATGCCTTGTTTCCTCTCCTGCCAACTGCTGCCGTTAAAATATCACCGTAATTCGATTCGCCCTGCTCTACCTCTTTACTGCCTTTTAAAAGCATATATTTAGTGCCGCTCCTGTCATACAAGAAAGTGCCATATTTGCCTTTTGTTACGGCAGGAGAGGTGTATTTATGCTCCTTTACGAGTTTTTCCTTACCCGTAAAATCATATATCTTTATGTCTGTATCAGTAAGCACAAAGAAACCATCGTCATATGAATCTGCCAAAATTGTGTTTACCGTACTTATATGGATAGGAAATAAATCCCCGTCATCTCCTGTTATATGCGCGCGCACACTTGTTATGATGCCTGTAATTGGCATAGTGCCAAAAAAGTGTGACACAGTATAAACAGATGTAAAAGCAGCAACTAAAACCGCTATAAGAATAACGAATTTCTTTAGAAGGCTTTTATTCTTTCTTTTGTTTTTTCGTTTTTTAACAGGTTTCATAATCTAACTCCTATATCTCAAAATCATAAAAAACCTTGTTTAAGTACAGCCCATGAGGTGCTGCCGTTATGCCTGACTTTGTTCTGTCACATGATTTTATTATTTTCGGTATTTCGCTTTCTTTTATTTTGCCGTTTTCTGTATAAAGGAGAGTTCCCACAATAATTCTTACCATATTGTATAAAAAACCGTCTGCACATATATTTATGCTAACTATGTCCCCGTCTCTTTTTGCGCCTATGTCATAAATTGTTCTCACTTTTGATAAAGCCGTTGTGTGAGCGCTGCAAAAGGCAGAAAAATCGTGTGTACCAAGAAAGTGCTTTGATGCTTTATTTATGCGTTTTTCATTTATGGAAAATGGGTAATGGTACGCTCTGCCAGATAAAAACGGGTTTCGTATCTTTTTAGTATCTATTAGGTACACGTATTCCTTTTTTACACAAGAGAACCTTGCGTTAAAATTTTCGTCAACCTCAATGCATTTGCTCGCAGCAATGTCTGCTGGAAGTTTACTATTTAAGGCGGCCACAAACCTGTTTGTTGGTATTTTTCCTTCTGTTTTTACTGAAAAGCAAAACATATTAGCATGAACACCTGCATCTGTTCTACTGCAGCCTATGATGTTTGCTTTTTCACCCGTTATGTTAAAAAAAGCGTTTTTTACAGTGTCCTGCACAGTTACGGCATTTTTTTGGCTTTGCCAGCCATGGTACTTTGCTCCGTCAAATGATATAACAAACAGCAAATTTTTCATATCAAATTACTCTCCCAAAAAGGATATTGATATATATAACAGCCGCTGTAAGCATTATTAAAGCTATAAATGCAATAGCGTCATGTACGCCTATTTTCGGCTGCTTCATGCGTGTGCGCCCCTCTCCGCCTGTGTAGCAGCGGCAAGACATAGCATCTGCAAGTTCAAATGCTCGTTTGAATGAAGATATAAACAGCGGTATAAATATGGGAAACAGCGCCTTTACCCTACTGATAAGATTTCCTGTTTCAAAGTCTGCTCCCCTTGCCTTTTGCGCACTCATAATTCTGTCTATCTCCTCAATTAAGGTTGGGATAAACCTTAGTGCAATTGTCATCATCATAGCAAAAATATGAACTTCAATCTTAAACACTTTAAGCGGTGACAAAAGGCTTTCTATAGCATCTGTAAGCGATGTGGGTGAGGTTGTATATGTTAAAAGTGAGCTTGCAAGAATAAGTGTTAAAATCCTTACAACCACAAACGCCATCATATAAACGCCGCCGCTCGTAATAACTATTTTCCAATAGGAGAAAAGCTCACTGCCTTTGTCTACATAATAAAGCTGCAATAAAGAAGTGAGTACTAAAATTGGTATAAGCGGCTTAAAACTTTTTAGCACAAGCTTTGGGGATAGGCGTGTTAATAGAAAAGCGAAAAGCACAAATGCCGTTACAAGAGCTAATGAAAGAAAGTTGCCGCATAAAAATATTACAACAAGAATAGCTATTGTAAGCACTATTTTAGTGCGTGCATCTAATTTATGAATAAAGGAGCTGCCGGGGAAGAACTGACCTATTGTAATGTCTTTAATCATTCGTGCGCCTCCTTAATGCTAAAATTAGCGCATCTTTAGCCCTTTTAGTATCAAAAATATTTTCAGGCAAATTAAAGCCCTTTTCATTAAGTTTTAAAAATAGATTTGTTATCTCTGGCAAAGAAAGTGCCAAGTCTTCAAGCTTTTTACTGTCTGAAAAAACTGTTTCGGCAGTGTCGTACATAACAATTTTTCCACCGCTCATAACAAGTACTTTGTCTGCAACCCCTGCGGCATCGTCCATGCTGTGTGTTACAAAAATTATTGTGCTGCCCGTTTGCCTATTATAGTTTTTAATAAGCTGTATTATCTCTCTTTTACCTTTCGGGTCAAGCCCTGCTGTTGGCTCGTCTAAAATTAGCACGCCAGGCTCCATTGCCATAACACCCGCTATTGCCGCTCTTCTTTTTTCCCCTCCAGACAAGTCAAACGGAGACTTTGAAAGAAGTGACGGGTCTACCCCTGCATACTCTGCCGCCTCTTTCACACGATGCTTTACTTCGGTTTCTGAAAGCCCCATATTTTTTGGGCCAAAGGCAATGTCTTTTGCAACGGTTGTTTCAAAAAGCTGGTATTCTGGATACTGAAAGCAAAAACCTACATTAAAACGTGCCTTTTTTACACTGCTTTTACTTTCCCATATGTTTTTACCCTCATACAAAACCTCTCCCGAATTTGGTTTTAAAAGCCCATTAAGGTGCATTAAAAGTGTGCTTTTTCCTGAGCCTGTATGCCCTATAACAGCTATAATCTCACCTTTTTCAAACGAGACACTAACGCCCTTTAATGCGTCTATCCTAAAGGGCGAACCCTCGCTGTATGTATGTGTTAAATTCTTAACTTCAAGTATTGCCATGTTCACTCTCCGCATAATTTGTAAATGCCGTTACAAATTCTTCTCCTGTCATAATATCACTGCCAAGGTCTATGCCCTCATCTTTTAAAAGCTGTGCTAACTGCAATGGTTTTGGAACGTCAAGCCCCATGTCTTTTAGCTCTTTTATGTGCCTGAATACTTCCTTTGGCGGTGCATCAAGTTTTACTTTTCCGTCATCCATAACTATTACCCTATCGGCAAAAACGGCTTCGTTCATAAAGTGAGTTATTAAAATAATTGTTATATTATAATCTTTATTAAGCGATTGAATGGCGCTGAAAACCTCTTGTTTGCCTTTTGGGTCAAGCATTGCTGTAGGCTCGTCAAACACAATGCTTTTTGTGCGCATTGCAATAACCCCTGCAATAGCCACCCTTTGTTTTTGACCGCCTGAAAGCCTATGCGGCTCGTGCAGCCTGTACTCATACATTCCTACTGATTTTAGTGCCTCGTCTACTCTTTGCCGTATTTCAGGGGGCGAAACACCTAAGTTTTCAGGACCAAAAGCCACGTCATCCTCTACAATTGTTGCAACAATTTGATTATCAGGATTTTGAAAGACCATTCCTACCGTTTGCCTTATTTTTGTTTCAAGCTCTTCATCTTTAGTGTCCATTCCCTTTACTGATACACTGCCTAAAGTGGGCAGTAAAAGGGCGTTCATAAGCTTTGCAAGTGTAGACTTTCCTGAGCCATTATGCCCTAAAACAACGGTAAACTCACCCTCATAAATATCAAGGCTTACGTCCTTTACCGCATATTCACCATTATCCTCATAGGAATATGAGACATTGTCAAACTTAATAATTGTATTTTTATTTTTACTCATTTACTATTTCTCCAAACTGCTGTAGAGCCGCACGAAAGCGCAAGGCTTGACGAAGTAACTTTTAGCCCAATTTCACTTGTATTTACGCTGCCTTTATACTTTTTTGAAAGCACAAAGTTTAATATGTAGCCCATAGTACATGGCGAAAGCCCTGCCGTATATGAGTTTACCATAAATGCCAAAGGCTTGTCCGTTAGTACATTAGAGCAAAGCTTTGCAAGGTCGAATATTTCGTTTTCTATCTTAAAAACCTCACCAGACGGCCCATGACCGTATGAGGGAGGGTCCATAATTACAATGTCATACTTATTATTTCGCCTTATTTCTCTTGTTACAAACTTTTTACAGTCGTCTACAATCCATCTCACATTTTTATCGTCTACTTTACTCAAAGCAGCATTTTCCTTTGCCCAGTTTACCATGCCTTTTGAGGCATCAACATGAACAACGCTTGCCCCAGAGTGCAGCGCACTTACTGTTGAGGCGCCCGTATATGCAAAAAGGTTTAGCACCTTTACTGGTTTTCCGCTTTCCTTTATTATCTCGCTTATAAGGTCCCAATTAGCTGCCTGCTCTGGAAACAGCCCTGTGTGCTTAAAGCCTGTTGGCCTTACCTTAAAGACCATATCTCGGTAGCCTATTTCCCAAAACTCTGGTATGTTTTTGTAGTACTTCCACGAACCTGTGCCAGATAACGGGCGGATATATTTTGCATGTGCCGTTTCCCACAGCGGGTTTTCTTTTTCTGTTTTCCAAATGACCTGCGGGTCAGGGCGAATGAGAATAACATCTCCCCATCTTTCTAGCCTTTCCCCATACGAGCAGTCAATAAGCTCATAATCTTTCCAGTGTTCCGATATTCGCATTATAAAAGCCTTTCTTTAACTACCTCTGCTATTTCCTCGGCAAGCTCTTTTATCTTTTCTGTGTCTTCTCCCTCTACCATAATGCGCACAAGCGGCTCTGTGCCCGATACACGCACTAATACCCTGCCTTTTTCTGATAACTCTTTTGTTGCTGTGTCTATTGCCTTTTTTATTTCCTCATCGTGTGGAAATCTTACCTTTCCAAAATCCGAAACCTTAATGTTTATCATGATTTGTGGGAAAACGGTCATGCTTTTTGCAAGAGCTGAAAGTTTTTTATTCGTCTGCGACATAACTTCAAGAAGTTTTATTGCTGAAAGCTGCCCGTCTCCTGCTTTTGAATAGTCTGAAAATATAATGTGTCCAGACTGCTCGCCGCCAAGATTATAATTATGCTCAAGCATTGTTTCAAGCACATATCTGTCCCCAACTTTTGTTTTTTCGTATTTTATATCATTCTCTTCAAAAAACTTAAAAAGCCCCATATTACTCATAACCGTTACAACGGCGGTATCCTTTTTCAAAACTCCGAGGCTTTTCATATAGCTTGAAAATATGGCAATAAGCCTGTCACCATCAATCTCACAGCCTTTTTCATCTACCGCTAAAAGACGGTCGGCGTCACCGTCAAATGCAAACCCTACGTCACAGCCGTTTCTTACAACAAAGTCCTTTAGCCTGCTAAGGTGAGTAGAGCCGCAGTTTTCGTTAATGTTTACACCGTTTGGGTGTGCTGATATAAACAAACAATCTACACCCAAAGACATAAAAAGCTCTGGCGCTATTACGCTTGCGCTGCCGTTTGCACAGTCAAACGCTGCTTTTATATTTCTTATGGGAGTTTTTACACAGCTTTTTAGGTACTCTGTATAGTCGTACCTTGCTGTTCTTGAGCTTGTTATTCTGCCAACTAAGCCGCCTATTTCTATGGGTAAAACCTTCGTTTTGTCAAGAATAATTGCCTCTATTTCTTCTTCTAACCCGTCTGGCAGCTTGTAACCGTTTGATTGAAATATTTTAATCCCATTATACTCAAACGAGTTGTGTGAGGCAGAAATCATTATACCTGCATCATAAGAGTACCTTGTTACAAGGTATGCAACCGCAGGAGTAGGAACAACACCTAAAAGCAGTACGTCTGCCCCAACAGAGCAAAGACCTGCGCTTATTGCCGCTTCAAGCATTTGGGATGATGCTCTTGTGTCCATACCTATTAAAACTTTTGGCTTTGTGGTGCTGTGCTGTGCTAACACCATAGCTGCCGCTCTGCCAATTTGCATTGCAAGCTCACAGGTAAGCTCTTTATTAGCAATGCCTCTCATGCCGTCTGTTCCAAAAAGTCTGCCCAAAACACTGCCCCCTTATATGTTTTTAGTCGTCAAATGTTATTGCTATTTGTCCGCCCTCTTCCGTTTCGGGGTATTTTAGCCCTAAATGGCGGTAGCCCGCTGGGGTTACTTTTCTTCCTCGTGGTGTTCTTGACAGAAAACCCAGCTGCATAAGGTACGGCTCATAAACATCTTCAATTGTAATAGCCTCTTCCCCTATAGCTGCCGCTATTGTGTCAAGCCCCACGGGGCCGCCGTTATAGTTTTCTACCATTGCTTTTAATAGCAAACGGTCAATCATATCAAGACCTAAATTATCAATTTCCATTCTATCAAGTGCCCGTTTTGCTATGTCGTCTGTAATTTCACCGTCACCAGAAACTTGTGCAAAGTCTCTAGCCCTTTTTAAGAGCCTGTTAGCTATTCTAGGGGTCCCTCTTGAGCGGGAGGCAAGTTCTAACGAGCCTTTATTCGTAATACCAATTCCAAGTATTCCCGAACTGCGCTCTACTATTCTTGAAAGCTCCTTAGCACTATATGTTTCAAGCCTTAATATTACTCCAAAACGGTCCCTTAAAGGCGCAGAAAGCTGCCCCGCCCTTGTGGTAGCTCCAACTAGGGTAAAGTGCTTTAAGTCAAGCCTTAATGAACGGGCAGACGGGCCTTTTCCTATAATAATATCAATTGCATAGTCCTCAAGTGCAGGGTAAAGTATCTCCTCTACCGCACGTGGCAGCCTGTGTATTTCGTCTATAAAAAGAACATCACCATCATTAAGGTTTGTAAGCAGCGCTGCAAGGTCGCCCGGCTTTTCTATTGCAGGACCCGACGTCACACGAAACTGCCCTTTCATTTCATTTGCTATAATTCCTGCTAAAGTGGTTTTGCCAAGTCCAGGAGGTCCGTAAATTAAAACATGGTCAAGGCTCTCCTCTCTGCCTAAGGCAGCATCCATAAAGATTTTTAGGTTATCCTTAACCTTTTCTTGACCGATATATTCAGATAGAGTTTTAGGTCTAAGGCTAGTTTCAATGCCCTCATCAAGACTTATTTCTTCTGGTGCTACCACTCTCTCAAAATCCGTAACAAAAAAGTCATCCATTTATATATACCGCCTTTTCAATTACAAAAAAGATATAAAACTTTTTAGCGCTGCTTTTATAAGCTCCTCATCACTTAAAGAGGGGTCGAGCCTACTTACTGCTAATGCCGCCTCTGTTTGCGAATAACCTAATTCAACAAGTGCAGAAACTGCGCTTTGCGTGTTAGACATTTTTGAAATAGCGCTAATATCACTTAAATTTGCCGTTTCATCGCCGCCTTTGTATGAGCCGAGTTTATCCTTTAACTCTAGCACAATTCTTTGTGCAAGCTTTGCACCTATGCCTTGTGCTTTTGTTAGTGATTTTGAATCCCCTGAGGCTACTGAAACTGCTAATGAGTCTGGCGTAAACTCAGACAGTATTGAAAGCGCCGCCTTAGGCCCTATTCCCGATACACCTATTAGCAGCTTAAACACGTCAAGCTCATCAGTATTATAAAACCCATATAAATCAAGCGAATCTTCACGCACGTTAAGGTGCGTAAAAAGTGTGACTTCTCCGTCCTTTTCCGTGACTTTCCTTAGTGTGTTATATGTTGAAAAGCAGCGAAACGCAACCCCACCGCATGAAAGGGCTACAGAGTTTTCATCTTTATAAATAATATTGCCTGTTAAACTGTAAAACATTCTACTCTCCGTTTCATATAGATTTTCTATAATCCATTAGCGAACTGCACGTATGACCATGGCAAATTGCAAGTGCAAGGGCATCTGCCGCATCGTCCGGCTTTGGTGTTTTTTCAAGTCTTAAAAGAACCTTTACCATTTCCTGCACCTGACATTTCTCTGCTCTGCCGTAGCCTACTACGCTTTGCTTAACCTGTAGCGGTGTATACTCAAAAATTGGGACACCGCTTTTTTGAGCAGCAAGAATACATACTCCCCTTGCCTGACTTACATCTATAGCCGTTTTTTGGTTACTGTTGAAAAACAGTTTTTCTATACTAATAGCATCTGGATTAAACCTTTTTATAAGTTTTGTAACATCGTCATAAATCTTTTCAAGCCTGCAATTAAAAGGAGTGTGCGCTTTTGTGGTAACCGCTCCGTACCCCATAAGCGAAAAGCGGTTTTTGCTAAGGTCTACTACACCACAGCCAACTATCGCATAGCCAGGGTCTATACCAAGGATAACCAAGTTTACCACTCCTTTCAGGTAAGATAATTTTATTAGATTATTATAACATACAGCTTTAAGTAGGGCAAGGAATTTCAGTAAAGCTTTATTTTAATTTAACATAATTTAAGGCTTGCCGTCAACACAGGTAAAAAGGTGGATTTTAGGCTCTAACAAAGGTTTTTTATATGTAATTTTGTCGCCCATATTTTATTGACTTATGGTATTTGTTGTGTTAATATTTTCATGTGGAATTGAAAGAAAAGGTCGGTACTTATATGGAAGATATTTATAAAGGGAGAGCAAAGAAAGAAGAAAACGAAAAGCTTGTCAATATGCTTAACGAGGTTTTCGCTCCCGACAGCAGCCCTAATTTTAACTTTTACAGAACGCTGCCAAAGCTTTATAAGCCTGAATATAACCCCGCATTAAACAATATGATTGTGCGGCACGGCAGTGATATTAAAGCTGCTGTTGGCATTTTTTATGAAGACTTAACAGTAGCTGGCACTACTCTTCGCTGCGGCGGAATAGGAAATGTTGCCGTAACGTCTGATAGCCGCGGCAAAGGCTATATGTCCGACTGTATGAACCTTGCTCTGAAAGATATGCTGCAAAATAATGCTGATTTATCCTTTTTAGGCGGGCAAAGGCAAAGATACGCATACTTTTCTTATGAGCATGGCGGATTTTATTATAATTACACTATATCCGAAAAAAATATCCTCCACGCTTTTAACAAAGAGACTGAAACTGATTTTGAGGCAGTTCTCGTAAAACCTGATGATACTGCGCTCATTGAAAAAATGTATGATTTATATCTTACGAAAACTTATCGTTTTAGCAGAGCTAAAAATAAGTTTTATGACTATTTATGCTCGTGGCGCAGTTTGCCGTATGCCCTTTTTAATAAAGGCGAATTTAAGGGGTACTTCATTTTTACCGAATCTCACGGCTTTGTTTTAGAGTTTATGCTATTAGATTACTCTGATATTAAAGACGCTTTTATTGCTTTATTAAAGCACGCAAAAGACGGCACTGTAAACGTACCAGCAGCACCTTTTCACTGTGAGCTTTTGGCTTTTCTTTCTGATGTTTCAGAATTGTGCAGTATTGAAAGTTCAACTAATATGACTGTACTTAACTTTAGAAACACACTTTATGCACTCCTTTGTAATAAGGCAGAGATTGCACCGCTTATTGATACGGAATGCACTTTTTTAATAGATGGTTATGCAAAAAGAGAGAATTTGCACATCAAGGTTAAAAACAACAACATAACGGTTGATTATACCGATAAAAAGGCTGATGTTGAGCTTTCACATTTAAGTGCTATTAGGCTGTTTTTTGGAATTTCGCCTATTAAAATTGATAATTTGCCAAAAAGTTTTGCCGCACTTTTACCTATTCCGTTTTTTATTCCCGGAGCAGACAATGTGTAGTATAAAGAATTAATATGAAAGGAAATTAAAATGAAAAAGAAGTTTTTAATAGCAGCAGTTTCACTTGTGTTTATGAGTGCTGTTTTCGCTGGCTGCGAATCACCGCTTAGCAAAGGTGAAAGCACTACTACAAGCACATCAGAATCATCTGATATTCCAGTTTACACACTACCTCAAAATGATGGCACTTCTACAAAGACTGATGGCACATCTGCACCTGATGATGACACTCCCCCAAACACTGGCACGAGTATTTCGTCCCCCATAAATTATGGAGAGCCAGACGGTGAGAACTCTTCATCTGGTGACTACACTGTGGGCAGTTATATTGTAAACACAGCAACAGACCCTTTAAGCCTTAGGTTGAAGCCCTCAGCAGGAGATGATAATGTAACTATTCGCAGTATCCCTAAGGGAACTAAAATTAATGTTATAGCTGTAAAAGATGATTGGGGCTATGTAGTTTATTCAGATACGGGCGGCTGGGTTTCAATGAAGTTTTTAAAACAGGCCTCTTAAAATGATAATAAAAAATCGGCAGGATTAAATCCTACCGATTTTTTTATTTGTTTTTACTCGTTGATAGCAATAACAACACCAGAGCCAACTGTGCGCCCGCCTTCACGGATAGCAAAGCGTAAACCCTCTTCAATGGCGATGTGAGTAATAAGCTCAACATCCATCTCAATGTTGTCACCAGGCATGCACATTTCAACACCTTCAGGAAGGCTTATGATGCCTGTAACGTCTGTTGTTCTGAAATAGAACTGTGGACGATAGTTGTTAAAGAATGGTGTATGACGGCCGCCCTCTTCCTTGGAAAGCACATAAACTTGCCCACGGAATTTTGTATAAGGCTTAATAGAACCAGGTTTGCAAAGCACCTGTCCACGCTCAATGTCAGTTCTTTGAACTCCACGAAGAAGAAGACCAACGTTGTCTCCTGCCTCACCATAGTCAAGAATCTTGTGGAACATTTCAACGCCTATGCATACTGTTTTCTTGTTCTCTTCTTTAAGTCCTACGATTTCAAGCTCATCACCTGTTTTGACTTGTCCACGCTCTATCCTACCTGTAGCAACTGTGCCACGGCCTGTGATTGTGAAAACGTCTTCAACAGGCATAAGGAAAGGAAGGTCAGACTTTCTCTCAGGAGTTGGGATATAAGAGTCAACAGCTTCCATAAGCTCAATTATAGGTTTGATTTTTGGGTCCTCAAGGTCTGTGCCTGTGTACTCAAGAGCCTCAAGAGCAGAGCCTTTGATAACTGGAATATCGTCACCTGGGAACTCATACTCAGAAAGAGTTTCACGAATTTCCATTTCAACAAGTTCGATAAGCTCAGGGTCATCAACTTGGTCACATTTGTTCATGAAAACAACGATTGAGGGAACGCCAACCTGACGAGCAAGAAGGATATGTTCCTTTGTTTGAGCCATAGGCCCGTCCGTTGCAGCAATAACAAGTATTGCACCATCCATCTGCGCTGCACCTGTAATCATGTTTTTGATATAGTCAGCGTGTCCTGGGCAGTCAACGTGAGCATAGTGACGAGTTTCTGTTTCGTACTCAACGTGAGAAGTGTTTATCGTGATTCCACGAGCCTTCTCTTCTGGTGCTTTATCAATGTTTGCATAGTCCATGAATTTAGCACCACCTGCTAATGCAAGTGTTTTTGTGATAGCTGCAGTAAGAGTTGTCTTACCGTGGTCAACGTGACCTATTGTTCCGATATTTACATGTGGTTTGGTTCTTTCAAACTTTTCCTTTGCCATTATTTTTCCTCCTTTGATATGACTGTATACATATTTCTAATTGTGATAAGAATTTTACCAAAAAATTATTATAATATCAAGTGTTTTAGCAAATTATAAGCAGTTTTTGGATTTATCCGTTATAATTGTTTCAGAAATGCTCTTTGGGATGGGCATATAGTGGCTAGGTTCCATTACATATTGCCCACGTCCCTGTGTTTTTGAACGTAAATCTGTAGCATAACCGAACATTGTTGAAAGCGGAACATGAGCTATTATTTCAGTCGCTCCCATTCTCGCTTCAGTACCCTGTACTAAACCTCTGCGCGCGGTAATATCACCAAGAACATCACCTATATAGTCGTCAGGTACTATTACTGTAACTCTCATAATTGGCTCAAGCAGTACTGGAGATGCTTTTTGCATAGCCTCTTTAAATGCCATTGAGCCTGCAAGCTTAAACGCAAGTTCAGATGAGTCTACCTCGTGGTACGAGCCGTCATAAAGTGTTACTTTAACGTCAACAACATTGTACCCTGCAAGCACACCTGAAAGCATAGCACCTGATACGCCTTGCTCTACTGGTTTTATATACTCTTTAGGTACTGTGCCGCCAACAATTTTACTTTCAAACTCATAGCCTTTTTGCGGGTTTGGCTCTATGCGGATTTTAACATGAGCATACTGCCCGTGACCGCCCGTTTGCCTTGCATATCTTACGTCTGCTTCTGCTGGCGCTTTAATAGTTTCTCTATATGCTACCTGCGGTTTGCCAACGTTAGCCTCTACTCTAAATTCTCTTAGCATTCTGTCAACGATTATTTCAAGGTGAAGCTCGCCCATTCCTGCTATTATTGTTTGACCTGTTTCACTGTCTGTATAATGCTTAAAAGTAGGGTCTTCTTCTGAGAGTTTTTGAAGGGCAATGCCCATCTTCTCTTGTCCAGCTTTTGTTTTCGGCTCAATAGCTACTCTGATTACAGGGTCTGGAAACTCCATAGATTCAAGGATAATAGGGTGTTTTTCATCGCAAAGAGTATCAGCTGTTGCGGTGTTTTTGAGCCCCACTACTGCCGCTATATCTCCTGCATAGCAGCTGTCTAAGTCCTGCCTGTGGTTTGAGTGCATTTGTAGTATGCGCCCAAGCCTTTCCCTTTTCTCTTTGGTGGAGTTGTATATTGTAGAGCCTGCATTTACTTTGCCAGAGTACACTCTGAAAAAGCAAAGCTTGCCCACATAAGGGTCTGTAGCTATCTTAAAAGCTAAGGCAGAGAACGGCTCGTTGTCTGCACTGCGGCGCACCTCTTCATTGCCGTTTTTCGGGTTTATGCCTTTTATAGCCTCTACATCTGTAGGCGCTGGCATATAGTCAATAACCGCATCAAGCAGTTTTTGAACACCCTTGTTTCTGTAGGAAGTGCCGCATACAACTGGCACCATTTGATTTTCAATAGTTGCCTTTCGTATGCAGTTTTTAATCTCCTTTGTTGTAAGCTCTTCGCCGTTGAGGTATTTTTCTAATAGATTATCATCTTGCTCTGCAACATGCTCTATTAGACTTTCACGGTATTCTTTTGCAAGCTCTATTAAATCGTCAGGTATTTCTTCAACCTTTACATCAAAACCAAGGTCATCACAAAAAATGTCAGCCTTCATTTCAACAAGGTCAATAATTCCCTTAAAATCGGACTCTGCACCTATAGGAAGTTGAATGGGTACAGCGTTGCACCTGAGACGGTCTTTTACCATTTCAATAACGGCAAAAAAGTCGGCGCCCATTATATCCATTTTATTGACGTATATAAGACGTGGAACTTTGTAGTTATTAGCCTGTCTCCAAACAGTTTCTGACTGCGGCTCAACTCCACCTTTTGCACACATTACAGTAACAGAGCCGTCAAGAACTCTCAAAGAGCGCTCAACCTCTACTGTAAAATCAACGTGTCCGGGTGTGTCAAGAATATTGATTCTGTGGTCTTTCCAAAAACAAGTAGTAGCAGCAGAGGTAATTGTTATTCCTCGCTCCCGTTCTTGGTCCATCCAGTCCATAATAGCGGCGCCGTCATGAGTTTCCCCTAATTTGTGCGATATACCTGTATAAAAGAGTATACGCTCTGTTGTAGTGGTTTTTCCAGCATCAATATGCGCCATTATACCGATGTTTCTTGTAAGTTCCAGTGGTATTTGCCTTGGCATTTAGTCCTCCATAAATAGTGCTTACGCAACCTGTATTATCTTTTCAGATGTTACCATCTGAAGTGTGCAAAAGCCTTGTTAGCCTCTGCCATCTTGTGGGTGTCTTCCTTCTTTTTGAAAGCTGCGCCCTGAGAGTTTACGGCGTCCATAATCTCGTTGGCAAGCCTTTCTTTCATAGTTCTTTCTGAGCGGGTGCGTGAATAAGCTGTAAGCCATCTAAGGCCTAACGTCTGCCTTCTTTCTGCACGAACGTCCATAGGAACTTGGTAAGTCGCTCCGCCAACACGGCGCGCCTTTACCTCAAGCACGGGCATAATATTTTCCAGTGCCGCCTCAAAAACTTCAAGCGGTTCTTTACCCGTTTTTACTTGTATAATGTCAAAAGCATCGTAAACGATTTTTTGGGCAATGCCCTTTTTGCCATCATACATAATGTTGTTGATAAGCTTTGTTACAAGCTTTGATTTGTAAAGCGGATCAGGCAAAACATCTCGTTTTGCTATATTGCCTCTTCTTGGCACTTCGCTTCCCTCCTTCATAATGAATGATATCATAGGTACTCGGGTGACCTTGCTTCCCGTGGCGCCAGGTGAGGCATATTATCTATTATACGCACTCACATAGTTGGATAAACATTAGTTTATCCCGCCTGCAAGAAGAAATGTCTAATTGTGCGAATTTTACTTCGCTGCTTTCGGACGCTTTGCGCCGTACTTTGAACGGGACTGCATCCTGTTTGCAACGCCTTGCGCATCAAGAGAACCACGCACTATATGATAGCGCACACCTGGTAAATCCTTAATACGCCCTCCTCGAATGAGAACAACGCTATGCTCTTGCAAATTGTGGCCGATTCCTGGAATATAGGCGGAAACCTCTATACCATTTGTAAGACGCACCCTTGCAAGTTTACGCAAAGCAGAGTTAGGCTTTTTAGGGGTATCTGTTTTAACTACTGTGCAAACACCTCTTTTTTGAGGGGAGTTTTTCGACGTTCTTATGTTTTTCTTAGAGTTAAAACCGATGCCTAAAGCAGGGGATTTAGATTTCTTTTCTATTGTTTGCCTGCCGCCCCTGACGAGCTGATTAAATGTTGGCAAATACTACACCTCCTTACATAAATTATATAAACAACTAAAAACTTAAATTTAATCTCAAGTTTTCAATCGATTATTAGCTTTTAATAGCTTTTGTATAAAAGCAGCAAAATTTAGAATACCACTTTTCACTTTTCTTGTCAACAGTTGTGGTAAATAAAAGTTCACTTTTTAAGTTTAACCAAATAAATCAAATGAAATCTCGTTAAATGCATTTGGTTTTGGCTGATTAGAACGAAGTTCTACATCTGAATAGCATTTCATTCCTGTGCCAGAGGGTAAAAGCTTACCTATTATTACATTTTCCTTAAGTCCTAAAAGCGGGTCGCATTTGCCTTTAATGGCGGCATCTGTTAGCACTCTTGTGGTTTCTTGGAATGATGCAGCAGAAAGGAAAGACTCTGTCGCAAGTGAGGCTTTTGTTATACCTAAAAGCATTGGTATGCTTTCAGCTGGTACAAACTCCTCGCCTTTGCTTTCACACTCTTTCTTTGCTTTTGCGTTTGCTGCAATAAGCTCTTGCTTTTCAACTGCGGCACCAGGAAGAAGGCTTGTTGAACCTGGGTCTTTCACCTTAACTTTTCTCATCATCTGGCGCACTATAACTTCAATATGCTTATCGTTAATGTCAACACCTTGCATACGATACGTCATTTGAACTTCTTTTATAAGATAGTTATGAACAGCGTTTATGCCAAGCACTGCAAGAACATCATGCGGATTTACAGAGCCTTCTGTGAGATAATCACCTTTTTTAATGTCGGCCCCCTCTTTTATTTCAGGGCGCAAACGAGCATCATATGGTATGAGATATTTCTTAGATGTTTCCTCGCCTGTTATTATTACGTGTTTACTTCTCTTATTTTCTTCAAATGAGAAAGATACTTTACCGCTTATCTCTGCAATGATTGAAAGAGTTTTTGGTTTTCTCGCTTCAAATAACTCCTCAACCCTTGGCAGACCGTGCGTAATATCAGATGAGGAGGTAACACCACCCGTATGGAATGTTCTCATTGTAAGCTGTGTGCCAGGCTCGCCTATAGATTGTGCGGCTATAATTCCAACTGCCTCGCCAACTGTTACAGGCTCTGCCGTGGCAAGGTTCGCACCATAACATTTAATGCACACGCCATACTTTGCCTCACAAGTGAGCAGTGACCTAATTTTTATTTTTCCTGTTGTTTCGTTTACATAATCTGCGGCTTTCTCTGCTTCATCTTCAGTTAATATATGGTCATTAGCTGCAATAACCTCACCCGTCTTAGCATTTGCAAGAGGTTCGAATAAAAATCGCCCTACAAGCCTCTCTTGAAGCGGCTCTATTATATCGTTACCGTCTTTTATGTCGCCTATTTCAATACCCTCACTGCAATGACAGTCATGCTCTCTTATTATAACATCTTGAGATACATCAACAAGACGCCTTGTAAGGTAGCCAGAGTCCGCAGTACGAAGCGCTGTATCTGCAAGCCCTTTTCTAGCACCACGGGAAGATATGAAGTACTCAATAATATTAAGTCCTTCTCTGTAGTTCGCTCTAATTGGGATTTCTATTGTTCGCCCAGCGGTGTTTGAAACGAGTCCACGCATGCCAGCTAGCTGCCTTAGCTGTGATTCCGAGCCACGAGCGCCAGAGTCAAGCATCATAAATATTGGGTTGAAAGGGTCCATGCCTTTTGTAAGCTCTGCTGAAACTTTCGTTGTGCATTTCTCCCATGTGTCTATAACTTTGCGTGAGCGCTCTCTATCGTCTAAAAATCCATCCATATAATACGAATGAATACGGTCAATCTCTTCTTCTGCCTCTGCTATAAATACAGCTTTACTGTCAGGTATTTTCGCATCGTTAATTGCAACTGTAATACCACTTTTTGTTGAGTATTTGTAGCCTTGGTCTTTCACCTTGTCAAGCACTTCTGAAGCTATTGAGGTGCCGTGTATTTTAATACAGCGGTCAATAATTTTGCCAAGCTGCCTTTTGTCAACAAGTGTGTCTACTTCAAGGTCAAAAATCTTGTCAGGGTCGGTCCTGTCCACAAATCCAAGGTCCTGCGGTATAGGCTGGTTAAATATAACTCTGCCCAGTGTTGTAGTAAGCATTTTTGTTACGTTTTCGCCGTCAATAACCTTTGAAATACGAATTTTTATTTCTGCATGAAGCCCAATATCGCCCTCGTCATATGCCATAACGGCTTCACTCACATCACGAAATACCTTGCCCTCGCCCTTTTCCCCTGGCTTTACAATGGTAAGGTAGTATGAGCCTAATACCATATCCTGCGTGGGGACTGCTACGGGTTTTCCGTCTGACGGTTTTAAAAGGTTGTTTGCAGCAAGCATTAAAAAGCGTGCTTCTGCCTGTGCCTCTGCTGAAAGGGGCACGTGTACTGCCATTTGGTCACCGTCAAAATCGGCGTTAAATGCCGTACATACAAGCGGGTGAAGTTTTATTGCTCTACCCTCTACAAGCACTGGCTCAAAGGCCTGTATGCCCAGTCTGTGAAGTGTGGGCGCACGGTTTAGCATTACGGGGTGGTCTTTTATAACAATTTCTAAAGCGTCCCAAACCTCAGGGCGTGAGCGCTCTACAATTTTTCTTGCAGATTTTATATTGTTTGCTATTTGAAGCTCGCAAAGCCTTTTCATTACGAAAGGTTTGAAAAGCTCAAGCGCCATCTCTTTGGGCAAACCGCACTGATAAATTTTAAGCTCTGGACCTACAACTATAACGGAGCGTCCAGAATAGTCAACACGTTTACCAAGCAGGTTCTGCCTAAAGCGCCCTTGTTTGCCCTTTAGCATGTCAGAAAGGGATTTTAATGCACGGTTATTAGGCCCTGTAACAGGTCTGCCTCGTCTGCCGTTGTCTATTAAAGCGTCTACCGATTCTTGCAGCATTCTTTTTTCATTGCGAACAATAATATCAGGTGCGCCAAGGTCAATAAGCTTTTGCAGACGGTTATTTCTATTTATAACACGACGGTATAAATCATTAAGATCTGATGTGGCAAACCTGCCGCCGTCAAGCTGCACCATGGGGCGAATATCGGGCGGGATAACAGGAATAACGTCAAGAATCATCCACTCTGGGCGGTTGCCAGATTGCTTGAACGCCTCTGCAACTTCAAGCCTTTTTAGTATGCGTGCCCTTTTTTGCCCTGTGGCACTTTCAAGGTCTTCTCTAAGTTCTTTGCACATTTCGTCTGGGTTTATTGAGGCTAAAAGCTCTTTTACAGCCTCTGCCCCCATTCCAGCCTTAAAGGAGTCTTCATATTTCTCAACCATATCATCATATTCTTTGTCATTGAGAATTTGAAGCTTTTCAAGAGGCGTATCACCCGGCTCTATTACAATATACCTTGCAAAGTATAAAACCTTTTCAAGGTCCCTTGGTGACATATCAAGGATTAGCCCCATTCTTGAAGGGATACCCTTGAAGTACCAGATGTGAGACACGGGCGCTGCAAGCACTATGTGCCCCATGCGCTCACGTCTTACTTTGGATTTTGTAATTTCTACACCGCAGCGTTCGCACACCTTACCTCGGTATCGGATTCTTTTATATTTACCGCAATGACATTCCCAGTCCTTTGTAGGTCCGAAAATCTTTTCACAAAAAAGACCTTCCTTTTCTGGTTTTAATGTGCGGTAGTTAATTGTTTCAGGCTTTTTTACCTCTCCAGTAGACCATTCCTTAATCTGTTCGGGTGAGGCAAGGCCGATTTTTATCGACTCGAAATCACTGTTTTCGGATTCCTGATAAACCTTTGAGTCATTATACATATCGCATTCCTTCTTCCTATCCTATTTAGTGGGGCTTAAAGAATTAGTCTTCTTGGTCATCTTCGTTTTCAGATTCAGTATCAAAATCAGGCTCCTCTTCTTCGTCACTTTCATCGTCTTCTACATCATCTATTTTATATTCGGCTTCATCATCTTTATCTGTATCGTCATCTTCACCGTCTACGTTTTCTACTACATACCCTCTGGCACTTTCGGCATCATTCACTTCAGAGAATGCATCTTCATCGGCTATTGGTATTGGCACTTCGTCACCCTCAAAGTTTTGCCTTAAATCAATCTCGTCATTATTCTTATCAAGAACTTTCACATCAAGAGCTAATGACTGCAGTTCTTTAATAAGAACCTTAAAGGATTCAGGTATTCCTGGTTTTGGAATATTTAGCCCCTTTACTATTGATTCATAAGTTTTAACACGTCCTAAAACATCGTCTGACTTAACTGTTAAAATTTCCTGTAGGGTATACGCTGCACCGTATGCCTCAAGCGCCCAAACCTCCATCTCACCAAAACGCTGACCGCCAAACTGTGCTTTACCGCCAAGCGGCTGCTGCGTAACGAGTGAGTAAGGGCCTGTTGAGCGAGCGTGAATTTTATCGTCTACCAAGTGGTGCAGTTTTAAGAAATACATAACTCCGACTGTAACAGGATTATCAAATTCTATACCTGTGCGCCCGTCTATTAACGACACCTTTCCATCTGAGCTAAGCTCTGCTTTTTCAAGCATTTCACGAATATCGCTCTCGTCTGCACCGTCAAATACAGGGGTCATAACCTTATAGCCAAGCGCTCTTGCGGCATAGCCTAAATGCACCTCGAGAACCTGCCCAATATTCATACGTGATGGAACGCCAAGTGGGTTTAGTATAATGTCAAGCGGCGTACCGTCTGGCATGAATGGCATATCCTCTTGCGGTAAAATGCGTGATACAACGCCTTTGTTACCGTGGCGGCCTGCCATTTTATCGCCAACGCTGATTTTACGTTTTTGGGCAACATAGCAGCGCACAACTTTGTTTACACCAGGGTTTAGCTCCTCACTATTTGCCCTTGTAAATACCTCAACTTTAACGACTACACCATATTCACCATGCGGCACTTTAAGAGATGTATCTCTAACTTCCCTTGCTTTTTCGCCAAATATTGCACGGAGAAGCCTTTCCTCAGGTGTAAGCTCCGTCTCACCTTTTGGTGTTACCTTACCTACGAGTATATCGCCTGAGTGAACTTCTGCTCCAACACGAATTATACCCTCTTCATCAAGGTTAGAAAGCGCATCTTCACCAACGTTAGGAATGTCCCTTGTTATTTCCTCAGGTCCTAGCTTCGTGTCCCTTGCCTGTATCTCATGCTCTTCAATATGAATTGAGGTGAAAACATCATCACGGACTATTTTTTCGTTAATGAGAACGGCGTCCTCATAGTTATAGCCCTCCCACGTCATAAACCCTATCAGCGTGTTTTTACCAAGCGAAATTTCACCATTTGAGGTTGCAGGTCCGTCTGCTATTACATCGCCTTTTTCTACACGTTCACCTATAGATACTATAGGTTTTTGGTTAATGCACGTTCCTTGGTTTGAGCGCATAAATTTAATTAAATTATATACATTGGTATCCCCATCGTCTGTTTTAACCTCTATTTTATCAGAGCTAACATGAACAACAGTTCCGTCATTTTTACAAATGACTACAACACCACTATCTATAGCAGCTTTATATTCCATGCCCGTGCCAACTATTGGGGACTCTGTTTTAAGCAGCGGCACCGCCTGCCTTTGCATGTTAGAGCCCATTAAAGCACGGTTAGCATCATCATTTTCAAGAAATGGAATCATTGCTGTTGCAACGGATACAACCATTTTAGGCGAAACGTCCATATAGTCCGCCATAGATGCGTCAACCTCACGGAATTCATCACGAAAACGAACTGTAACTTTATCTTTTACAAATTGCCCTTTTTCGTCTAACTTTTCGTTTGCCTGTGCTACATAATAATTGTCCTCAACATCGGCGGTCATATATTCAACTTCATCAAGCACAACACCTTTTTCCTTGTCAACCTTGCGAAAAGGTGCTTCTATAAAGCCATATTTATTAACTCTTGCAAATGTGGCAAGGTAGGAAATAAGCCCTATATTTGGTCCCTCTGGCGTTTCTATGGGGCACATGCGCCCATAGTGGCTGTAATGAACATCTCGAACCTCAAAGCCTGCACGGTCCCTTGAAAGACCGCCAGGGCCTAGTGCAGAAAGACGGCGCTTATGCGTAAGCTCTGCAAGTGGGTTTGCTTGGTCCATAAACTGCGAAAGCGGTGACGAGCCAAAAAATTCTTTTATCGCCGCTACAACAGGCCTTATATTAATAAGGTTTGATGGAGTTGCCTTTTCAGGCTCTTGTGCCTGAAGCGTCATTCTTTCTCTTACGACCCTTTCCATACGGGTAAAGCCAATTCTGAATTGATTTTGAAGAAGCTCTCCAACAGAGCGAATGCGGCGATTGCCAAGATGGTCAATATCGTCCGTATTACCTACGTCAACGCCAAGGCAGTTAAGATAGTTAATTGATGCTAAAATATCATCAATAATTATGTGCTTAGGAATAAGCTCGTCACATCTTTGCCCCATTTCTGCAAGAAGGGCATCTTTATCGTCACCACAGCTCTCCATAATCTCTTGCAGTATAGTAAAGCGGACGTTTTCGTTAATTGCAATATCTTCAAGCTCTTCACTTGAAATGCCTGAAAGAAAATCAAGCGGGTCTACCATGCCGTTAGAGACAACTCTGCAAATTTTACCGTCTGCATCAACATCTACTGTTTTTACCCCGCTTTTGCTAATTTTAACAGCCTTTTCCTGAGTGAGTTTTTCCCCCTCTTCTGCTAAAACCTCGCCCGTAAGCGGGTCTATTACAGGGTTTATTACTACCCTGTCTGTTATACGCTCTTCAATAGAGAGTTTTTTGTTGTATTTATAACGTCCAACTCTTGACAAATCATATCTATGCGCATCAAAGAAAAGCCCGTCAATGTGTGATTGTGCAGTGTCAAGCGTGGGCGGCTCGCCTGGGCGCAGCCTTTTATAAACTTCAAGCAGTGCCTCTTCAGCATTTTCTGTATTATCTTTTTCAAGGCTTGCTAAAATCCTGTCATCCGCTCCGAAATAATCAAGTATTTCTTCGTTAGAGCTAAGACCTAAAGCACGAATAAATGTTGTTATCGGAATTTTTCTGTTTTTGTCAATCCTAACGCTAAAGACATCGTACTGGTCTGTTTCATATTCAAGCCATGCCCCACGGTTTGGTATAACTGTGGTAGAGAATAGCTTTTTACCGTTTTTATCGTGTGTTAATCCATAATAAATGCCAGGAGAGCGCACAAGCTGAGAAATAATAACCCTTTCAGCACCGTTAATAATAAATGTGCCGCTGTCCGTCATTACTGGGAAATCACCCATATATACCTCGTTATCAGTGATAACGCCAGTTTCTCTATTGTAAAGCCTTGCGGTTACACGCATAGGTGCAGAATAAGAGGCATCCCGCTCTTTGCATTCCGTAACGGAGTATTTCGGAACGCCGTCCATTCGGTAGTCAATGAAAGTCAATATAAGGTTTCCAGTATAATCTGTAATCTCGTCAATGTCACGAAAAACCTCTCTAAGTCCCTTTTCAAGAAACCAGTTGTAGGAATTCCTTTGCACCTCAATAAGGTTAGGCATCTTCATAACTTCATTGATGCCTGCATAACTAATTCTTTCATTCTTGCCAAGCTTAACTCTTTTTTCTTTAAGCATAAGACAACATCACTCCGTTCATTTTTATATTCACGACTTTCAGCAAACTACAAAAAACAAGTAAAATCAACTATAAAAAGCCTTCAAATATAGAATTATTTGTTGTATATTGAAATGGATAAAAAAATACAAGTCCATTATAATGCAATTTAGCATTATACGCATTATATTTCAACTTGTCAAGGGTATTGTTGTTATATGTTAAGGCACTCCAAAAAGTAAATGGTACACGCTACCGGGGATTGCGCGTACCTAAATAACTATTAAAAATACCACTTAATATTTTATTGTGTAAACCATCTTAAATAGAAGTCTAAAATCTAAACCCTGCTAAGCTTTTTTACACTCGTTCAAATAAAGCTTTCACAACTGTTTATTCTTTAGCATCGTACCAGCTTTTGCCTATGCTGATATCTGCTTTTAGTTTCACCTTTAATTCACACGCATTTTCCATTTCTTCTTTAAGAATAAGCGCCGCTTTGTCTGCCTCATTTTCGGGGGCTTCTACTATTAGCTCGTCATGCACTTGCAAAATGAGTTTTGAATGCATATTCTCCTTTTTTAATCTATCGTACACCTTTATCATCGCAATTTTTATAATGTCTGCGGCTGTCCCTTGTATTGGCATATTCATTGCCACTCTTTCACCAAATGCACGGATATTGGCGTTAGATGCTGTAAGCTCTGGCAAATAGCGCCTTCTTTTGAAAAGTGTTTCGGCATAACCTTTCTCTTTTGCTGTGCTTTTCATTTCCTCCATAAAGGCACGAACTCCAGAGTAATTTGCAAGGTAGCTTTTTATATACCTATCCGCCTTAGCAACCGATACATTTATATCTTGTGATAGAGAGAATGCGCCTATACCATACACAATGCCAAAGTTTACAGCTTTTGCGTTTGACCTTAGAGAATCTGAAACCTCCTCAAGCGGCACGCCAAAAACCTGAGAGGCGGTGATAGCGTGTATATCGTCACCGTTATTAAATGCATGTATCATTGTTTCATCACTTGAAAGAGCAGCGAGTACACGCAGCTCAATTTGCGAATAGTCTGCATCTACTAATACATTCCCTTTGCCCGCTATGAAGAACTTTCGTATTTGCCTGCCTATTTCGCTTTTAACAGGTATGTTTTGCAGGTTTGGCTCTGTTGATGATATTCTCCCTGTTCTTGTTTCTGTTTGATTTAGTGTAGAGTGAATTTTACCGTCATTGTCAATTACCTTTAACAAACCGTCACAATATGTTGACTTTAACTTTGAGAGCGTTCGGTATTCAAGAACTTTTGGTATTATGGGGTGACTATCTTTAAGCATTTCTAAAACCTCTGCATTTGTAGAATAGCCAGTTTTAGTCCTTTTTCCATGCGGCAGGTTAAGCTTTTCTGGTGAAAAGAGGATTTCTCCAAGCTGTTTTGGAGAATTTACATTAAACTGCTCTCCTGAAAGCTCATGTATTGACGCTTGAATTTTTTCGATTTTCTCCTCAAGCTCTGCACCAAACTCCTTTATACCGTTTTCATCTACCCTAAAGCCCTCTCTCTCCATAGCCCCTAGTACCCTTGCAAGGGGTATTTCTATATCAAACAAAAGGCTTTTTTGCTCGTTCTCTTTAACCTCTGTTATAAGCTTGTTACAAACAGACGGCAAAAGGGCAGCAGACTTTACTATGTCCTCATTATCAGAGAAAAAGCCCGAAAACTCTCCCTTAGATACTTCAATATTCGGCAAATTATACTTGATAGCAAAGCTTTTTATTGAATAGTCTGAGGCATTTGGATTTAAAAGATACCCTGCTAAAGAGGTGTCAAGTCCTATATTCTTTAAGGAAAATCCATTTTCATCACAGTATGAAAACAGCCTTTTCACATCTGTTGTAAACTTTTTTATGTTAGTATCTGAGAAAAGGCGCTGCGAAAACTCTATAAACGAAAAACTATCATTCAAAACGAGAGTTAGCTTGCCGTTTTGATTAAATACTATAAAGTCTATGCCTGTGCCGTTATACTTTACATCAAAAAATGCCTTGCCCTCGGCTTTTATCTCGTCAAAAAATGTGTTTAAGTCCTCGCATAACACAAACTCAAAGGCTTTGCTTTCTTGTGCAGTATCTGAAAGCACAGGAGAGTTTGGAAGAACTCTCTCAATCATCTTAAACATTTCAAGTGACGCTAAAATTCGGCGAACTTCATTTTCATCAGAGGGTTTTATAGCATAGTCTGAAATGTTTGCTATATCCGGCACATTTTTGTTCACAGTACCTATCTCATAGCTTAAAAATGCCTCGTCCTTAGATGCTTTTAGCTTTGCTTTTACAGATTCTTTAATGTCTATATCGTCAATATTGTCATAAATCTCTTTCAGGCTATTAAATTTTGATATTAAGTCTATAGCACCTTTCTGACCTATACCTTTTACACCCGGTATATTGTCAGACGAGTCGCCCATAATAGCTTTTATATCAATAAGCTGTGCTGGCGTAACGCTATATTCCTCTTTTATTTTTTCTTCATCATAAACAGTTGTAACCGCTTGCCTTGCCTTTGTAGATGATAATAACACCTTGCAGTTTTCATTTATAAGCTGAAGGCTGTCCCTGTCCCCTGTTGCAATATAGCAAAAGTCATCGCCCGTGCATTTAGCGCTCAGTGTTCCGAGAATATCGTCCGCCTCATACCCCTCTTTTTCAAGAACTGTAAAACCGAGTGCCAAAAGCAGCTCTTTTAACGGCTGAAACTGCTCTATAAGTTCGCTTGGCGGTGCCTTTCTGCCCGCTTTGTACTCCTTATATATTTCATGGCGGAAAGTGGGGCCTTTTAAATCGAATGCAATAGCTACGGCATCTGGTTTATATGATTCTATTTGGCTTAAAAGTGTATTCATAAAGCCATAAATGCCATTGGTAAAGCGCCCGTCTTTAGTAGAAAGCAGCCTTATAGCATAAAATGCCCTGTTTAATATTGAGTTTCCGTCTACTGCAAGAAGTATCATGTTAAGTTCCTTTCAAAATTGCGAATCTTTGTGCTTTTATATATTATTGTAGCACAAATATCAGTAAAATGCGTGACTTTTTAAAATATTATGGTAAAATACTAAGGATTTATAATACGTTTAAGATAATAAAAACTTAAAAATTTTAGAACAGTAGGGATAATTTGAAACTGCGTAATATAGAATTTAACGGAAAAGCCGCTCTGGCACCTCTTGCAGGTGTGGCAGATAGGGCTTTAAGGGAGCTTTCTATAGGCTATGGCGCAGCCTTTACAGTTTGTGAAATGGCAAGCGCAAAAGGCATTAGCCTTGGGGACAGTAAAAGCGCTGCTCTTATGAGTATAACTGAAGGTGAAAGGCCCGCTGGCATACAGCTTTTTGGCGGCTGCCCTGACGCCATGTATGATGCTACTAAAAAGGCACTTTTATTTTCGCCAGACTTTATTGATATAAACATGGGGTGCCCTGTGCCTAAGGTTGTGTCCTCTGGTGGTGGCGCCGCTCTTATGAAAACGCCTATTTTAGCGGCAGAGATTGTAAAGAACGTGGTACAGGCAGCAGAAAACGTTCCCGTTACGGTTAAATTTCGCTCAGGCTGGGATAATAATAATAAAAATGCCGTCACTTTTGCAAAGTGCTGTGAAGAAATGGGTGCTAGTGCTATTACTATTCACGGCAGAACACGTGTGCAAATGTTTGCACCTCCTGTGGACTTTGATATAATACGGCAAGTAAAAAAGGCTGTAAATATACCCGTTATTGGCAATGGCGGTGTTACAAACGGTAAAGAGGCTGCCGAGCTTCTTGAGAAAACGGGCTGTGATATGATTATGATAGGCAAAGGTGCTATTGGCCGGCCGTGGATTTTTGCTGAAATAAATGCATACCTAAATAGCGGTGCAGTTTTGCCAGAGCCGCCCGCTAGCGAGAAAATGCGTGTTATGCTAAAGCATATTGAAAAGCTTTGTGAGTATAAAGGTGACTATATAGGAATGAGAGAAGCGAGAAAACACGCTGCATGGTATATAAAAGGCATAAAAGGCGCCGCAAGTTACCGTGCAAGACTAAACCTTATCGAAAGTTTTGACGAGCTTGCAGAAATTGCGCATAGTATTGCCGCTGATAATGCGGTTGACTTTTAGCCGCCTCTCATTGTATAATTAGGTTTGCCGTTTATCTTTAGAAAGGGGACTTTTATATGGTTCTATCTGTTATTGTACCTTGCTACAACGAACAGGATAATATACTGCCTTTTTATACACAATCTACAGCGGAGTTTGACAAATTGGGGTGCGAGTATGAGCTTATTTTTATAAATGACGGCAGTTTTGATGACACTTTGAAAAACCTTTCTGCCATTTGTAAAAATGATACGATGCACACGATAAAAGTTATCAGTTTTTCAAGAAACTTTGGTAAAGAGGCCGCTATTTATGCAGGGCTTCGTGAGTGCAAAGGTGACTATGTCCTTTTAATTGATGCAGATTTACAGCAGCGCCCTGAAATTGGCTGTGAAATGTATAAAACTCTTATAGAAAACCCTTCGTATGACTGTGTTACGGCTTTTCAAAAGGAAAGAAAAGAAGGTGCTGTTCTTACTTTTTTCAAAAATTCCTTTTACAAAATAATAAACAAAATTGCAGACACACGCTTTTTCCCAGGTGCGAGTGACTTTAGAATATTAAACCGTAAAATGGTAGATGCTGTGCTTAGCGTTACAGAGTACCACAGGTTTTCAAAAGGCATTTTTTCATGGGTAGGCTTTAGCACATTCTTTATGCCTTATGAGGTAGAAGAGCGAGCACACGGAAAAACCTCTTGGTCCTTTTTCAAGCTGTTCAAATACGCCATTGATGGAATAGTTGGCTTTACTACAGCACCGCTTAAAATTGCTATGGCACTGGGGCTAATTTCCGCTTTGCTTTCTGTTTTATATAGCGTTGTTGTTATAATTCAAAAATTAGCATTCGGGATAAATGTTCCAGGGTATGCAACCATTGTTGTTTTACTGCTACTATTAGGAGGCGCTCAGCTTTTTGCGCTTGGCATTTTGGGCGAGTATATGTCTAAAATATATATTCAAGTTAAGGACAGGCCTGTTTATATTGTTAAAGAGGTTATAACTAATGATAAATAAAGTAAAGTCGCTTGTTAAAAAATATAGGGAAATAATTGTATACCTTGTTTTCGGTGTTCTTACAACTGCTGTTAACTGGCTTGTGTACAGCGTTTTGGTAAAGTATTTTTGCCTTAGCATAAATCTTAGCAATACAATAGCTTGGTTTGCCGCTGTAATATTTGCATTTATTACAAATAAAATTTGGGTGTTTGGTAGCAGAAAATCAAATTTCAAGGTTTTACTTAAAGAGTTTTGGCTTTTTTTCGCAGCAAGGATACTATCAGGAGTTTTTGAAATTGGCGGTCTTAATCTTGCGGTGCGGCTTGGTTTCGACCAAACGCTTTTTGGAGTGAAAGCTTTTCTTCCAAAAATAATAATCAGTTTTGTTGTTGTTATATTAAATTATATTTTCAGTAAATTAATAGTTTTTAAAAAAGAAAAGGGAAAGTAAAATGTTTTATGATGTTGTAATAGTGGGCGCAGGCCCTGCAGGTATTTTTACTGCAATAGAACTTATTAGAAACGGCAGTAAAAAACGAATAGCTTTAATTGAAAAAGGCAAGTCTGTTGAAAACAGATATTGCCCAAAAACTAAAACGAAAAAATGCATTAACTGCAAACCGCACTGCCATATCACTACTGGTTTTTCAGGCGCAGGGGCTTTTTCTGATGGTAAATTAACACTCGGTACAGAAGTTGGCGGGGATTTACCCTCACTTCTTGGGGAAGAGCTTGTGCAAGATGTTATTAACTATACAGATAAAATATACCTTGAGTTTGGTGCAGATGAAAAAATAGAGGGCATTAGTAGCGGTGATAGGGTAAAAGAAATCCGCAAAAATGCCATACAGGCAGGGCTTAGGCTCGTTGATAGCCCTATTCGCCATTTAGGCACAGAAAGAGCGCACGCTTTATACCTTTCTATTGAAAAATATCTTATAGAAAACGGTGTTGATGTTTTTTTTGAGCATGAATGCACAAACATAATGCTTGAAGATGATGCTTGTCTTGGAGTACATATTTCTGACGGCAAAAAGGAAACAGAAATTAGGTCAAAATATACCGTTATAGCAACGGGCAGACGTGGCGCAGAGTGGCTTGAGAAAATATGTGCAAAGCACAACATAGCACACCAGCCAGGTACTGTTGACATTGGTGTTAGGGTTGAGGTTAGAAATGAGATTATGGAGGAAGTAAACGAAACCCTGTATGAATCAAAACTCATAGGCTACCCGCCGCCATTTAAGAACAAAGTTCGCACCTTTTGCCAAAATCCAGGCGGTTTTGTAAGCCAAGAAAATTATGATAATGACCTTGCCGTTGTAAACGGGCATTCATATAAAGATTATAAATCAGATAACACAAACCTTGCTATTCTTTGCTCTCACAACTTTAACCAGCCGTTTAACCAGCCTATTGAATATGCTCAAAAAGTAGGAGAGCTTACAAATATGCTCGGCGCTGGTCACATACTTGTGCAAAGATACGGCGATATTTTAGACGGCAAGCGCACATGGCCTAAAGAGCTTTTACAGTCTAACATTCGCCCCACACTTCCTGATGCCGTAGCTGGCGATATTACAGCGGCTATGCCTTACCGTGCGATGACAAATATAATAAACTTTATAGCGGCTGTTGATAAAGTTGTGCCCGGCTTTGCATCTACTGAAACACTTTTATACTCGCCAGAGCTAAAGTTTTATAGCAACCGCATAAAAATGGATACGGACCTTAACACAAATGTTAACGGGCTTCACTGCCTTGGGGACTCCTCTGGATGGACAAGAGGGCTTATGATGGCGTCTGTTATGGGTGTTATTATGGGCAGAAAAATTATTGAAAGGTCACTTAATGATTAAAAACATCATATTTGATATGGGTGGTGTCTTAATAGACTTTAACCCCGAAAAAACTGTAAAGGAAAACTTTCCGAAAGAGCATTGGGATATAGTTTATAAAAATGTGTTCGGCAGTAAACTTTGGGCAGATATGGACAAGGGCGTTATAGATGCAAAAGATGCACTGCCCATTATCCTTTCCTCTTTACCTAAGGAGGTAAGAGGCACCGCCACTTCCATGGTTATGGATTTTTACCCGTGGATGCCCCCGTTTGAAGAGGGTTTTAGTCTTGTAAGGCAGATAAAAGACAAGGGTTTTAACTGCTTTCTACTATCAAACGCCACCCCAAGGTTTTATGATTATAAACATAAAATCCCTGTGATGGCGCTTTTGGACGGTATATTTATTTCTGCTGATTACAAAATGCTAAAGCCTGATGCAGAAATATACCTGAAATTTCTTGAGGTTTTCTCCCTTAAAGCCTCTGAATGTTTTTTTATTGATGATATGGAAGCTAATGTTTTAGGGGCAAAAAGTGTTGGTATTGATGGCTTTACATTTATTAAGAAAGATTTTAATAATCTTAAAGATGTAATCTTAAACCTAAACTGCTAACTGTTAACATTGCTAATAAAAGCGTCGAAGCCTGCTGCTTTAAGTTTTTTTACAAGCGCTTCGGCGTTTTTCTTTTCACTAAACGCACCTGCCTGTACAATATAATTCACTTTTTTATTATTATCGGGTGCTTTAGGCTCTGCTTTCTCCTTGTAAACTATGCCTACTATAGAACATAACGCCTTTGCTATAGCCTCTGCTATGGCGTCATTTTTAGAGTCAAAAATTGCGTTGTCACTTTTGTTTGTTATAAAGCCCAGCTCTAAAACACTAGCCGCCATAACCGTATCTCTATTTACGCCATAGTCGTTAAAATTAGCAGCCCCTTTTATAAGCCCTCTTTTTCTAAATCCTGTAGCATTTATAACAGCGTTATAAATAGTTTCTGCCTTCTTTTCTGTTGCTGCGGGTGCTTTAGAGTAAATATAAATGTTTGAGCCATTGGCACTTTCATTAGAAAAGGCATCTCTATGTAGGCTTAAAAAGTAGTCGCATTTTTCTTTGTTTGCAAGTGCCGTTCTATTTGCTATGGTAATATCTTTGTCTGTACTTCTTGTCATTATCACAGTAACGCCTTGAGTTTCAAGCAAATCTTTTATTTTAAGAGCAAGCTTTAGCACGTCATCCTTTTCTTTTCTGCCAAAGCCTAGGGCGCCGCTGTCTTTACCGCCGTGACCTGGGTCAATACAAATTTTAGCCATTTTCGTTCTCCTTTTTTCTTATGTCGTTTTCCCTGCCGTATGTCAAGGCTCTTGTGCTATCATTTATGCCCTCGGTTGTGGGGTCTACTACAACCCCTAACAGAGCAAGTATATTTATAAACAGTCCTACAAGACCTATAGCTTCTGCTTCACTTACTTTCGGAATAAAGTCAAAGCAAAGGCTTAAAACCTGATAGACAAAAGCAATAATAAGTCCTGCTAACGATAGTACAAAAGTTTTATTTTTTAGTCTTTCTTTCCAGTTTATTTTCATTTATAACACCTTTCTTCTAAATCACAGACTCTTCTGCTTGTTATTTTGATTTGCTCTTCTATAATAGGTATGCGTGTAGCAAAGCTATTGTGCTTGTCTACCTTTTTTTCAAGTTGTACAATTCTATAATTTGTAAGCTTTGCAGATGTTACTATCCCTGCAAACGTACCCATTAATGTTCCCACAAGGGAGAGTACAGCTACTATAATCTCACTTTTCATATGTTCTCCCTCTTTAGTGTTCGTTTTTCTTTATTATTTTATAATCAGTTGTTTTCAAATGTATTTTGAGCTGCCCTAAACGAGAAATCCGCTTCTTTGTCACAGCACTTCTACCTCCATTGTATCTATCACTTCAACTCTTATGTAAATCTCTTTTGCGCATCTTCCCCTTGCGTTAACGTCGCCATTTAAGTAATCTTTTATATTATTAATGTTTACTTCTGTTGGACTATTAGGAAAATTAGCAGTAGTCGTAATTTCAATATATTGACGATTAGACGTTTGTACTAGCTCTACCTGACTGTTTATTATAATGTTAGCTCCCATAACTGTGGAAATTACATTTTGTAATTTATGCGGATACCCTATTGACAAATTATCTCCCACATAAAGCACATCTAAATTGCCGCCCAGTGTAGTAGGCTCCCATTGCATTCTTTTATAATATTTAATTCCTAAATCAGCATTTACGTAAGAGGTTAGCTCACCTGTGACTTGGTTTGTAATACCATAGTTTAACTGCTGCACAAATTTTACGGAATATGGGTAAACCTCATTTCCTGTTTGTTCTACAGCACCAGTTGTTATATTGAGCAGG
>DASRNG010000182.1:0-6591 GCA_035647555.1 Oscillospiraceae bacterium
CAATGTATTGAATTCGAAATCACAGAATCTTCGTTAATGCTCAATCCTGAAAAAGTAAATTTGATTTTGCGAAGCTTTAAAAATCTAAATATTAAGTTATCAATAGACGACTTTGGGACGGGCTACTCTTCTTTATCTTATTTGAGCCGCTTTCCCATAGATATAATTAAGTTAGATCAGTTTTTTATTCGACAGCTAAGTCTAATGAAAAACACCTATTATATTGTAGAATCCACCATTAACTTAGCCCATAATTTAGGGTTAAAGGTTATTGCTGAGGGTATTGAAGACGAAGCTACTGAAAAACTGCTTATAGAAATGGGCTGCGATATGGGGCAAGGGTTTTTGTACTCTAAACCCTTAAACGAACAAGAAATATTTACTTGGTTCGAAAAAAATAATTAGGACAGCGCCAGCGCTTGCTCTAAATCGGCTAGTATATCGGAGTCATGTTCGATCCCTACAGAAAGACGTATTAAATCGGGATTGATGCCCGCCGCTAATAGCTGCTCGTTGCTCAGCTGTCTGTGCGTATGGCTTGCTGGGTGAAGAACGCAACTGCGCGTGTCGGCGACGTGTGTCACAATAGCGATCATCTGTAAGCTATCCATAAATTTAATTGCATTTTCTTTGCCCGCTTTTAGGCCGAAGGCGACAACGCCACAGGTAAGGCCATTAGTGAACTGCTTTTGAACGAGTTCGTAGTAGGGGCTTGATTTAAGACCGGCGTAATTAACCCAAGCAACCTTGGGGTGCTTTTCTAAATACTCAGCTACTTTTAATGCGTTTTCGCAGTGGCGCTGCATTCTTAAATGGAGCGTTTCAAGACCGAGATTTAAAAGAAATGCGTTTTGTGGAGATGCCATGGAGCCCAAATCGCGCATGAGTTGTACTGTGGCTTTGGTGATGTAAGCGTCTGGGCCAAAAGTCTTGCTGTAAATTAAACCGTGGTAAGATTCATCTGGTTTGTTGAGCCCAGGGAATTTTTCGGTGTGAGCGCTCCAGTCAAAATGACCACTATCGACAATAACGCCACCTAATGCACAAGCGTGACCGTCCATGTATTTAGAAGTGGAATGAGTAACGATGTCCGCGCCAAATTCAAAAGGACGACAATGAATGGGTGTGGCAAAAGTGTTGTCTACAATTAAAGGCACACCGTTTTTGTGTGCAATCTCGGCCATCTTTTTAATGTCGAGAATGTTACCTGCAGGGTTAGCGATGGTCTCTGCAAATACTAATTTGGTGTTAGGTTTAAATGCCTTTTGAATTTCTTCTGCAGGAGCGTCTTGATCGATAAAGGTAACCTCGATACCGAGCTTTTTCATGGTTACTTGAAATAAATTAAAGGTACCACCATAAAGAGCGGAAGTGCTCACGAAGTGATCGCCGGCTTCGCAAATATTAAATACGGCGTAAAAGCTTGCCGCTTGCCCGGATGCCGTTAATATGGCTTGACGCCCGCCCTCTAATTCGGCAATTTTTTTGGCTACAAAATCGTTAGTGGGATTTTGGAGCCTGCTGTAAAAATAACCCGGTTCTTCTAGGTCAAATAATTTGGCCATCTGCTCACTGGTATCATATTTAAAAGTAGTGCTTTGGTAAATAGGCAAAACACGAGGTTCGCCTTTTTTGGGTTTCCAACCAGATTGAATGCAGCGGGTATTAATATGGGTCATAATGGTCTCTTGTTAAGCTTTTCGTTTTATAATATAGCAAAGAAAAAATAGCATTATCCTCTTTTTATTTGGTAGCTGGTGCTTCTGCCTTTGGCCGTGTCTTTTTCTAAGATGTTTTTTTTCAAAAGATCTTGGATGTCTCTTAACGCGGTGTCGGTGGAGCATTTGTTTATCTTAGCCCAGCTTCGCGTGTTGAGTTTTTCTTCAAAGCCGTCTAGCAATTGAATGAGCATTAGTCTTTGCCTGTCGTTAAATATAAGGTGAGAATTTGCATTCCAAAATTGAGCGCGTTGTAAAATTTTTTGGTGAACTTGAAGTGATTGGTTTAGTGCTTTTCGCATGATTTTGGTAAACCATAAAAGCCACTCTGTTAAATCGCCATCTCCGGATTGGGCGCGCTTTAGTATTTCAAAATACTGCTCTTTTTCGTTGAGAATCGCCTCTGACATACTGTAATAACGAGCGACAGATTTTTCACTTCGGGCAAGTGCCACATCACTAATTAAGCGGGCTAAACGACCATTGCCCTTTGGAAAGGGATGTATAGTTACAAATCTAAAATGAGCGAGTGCTGCTACTAGCACTTGATCTTTAGAGGAGTCGTTATACCATTCCATAAACTGTTGCATTTCCCTGGGGATGCGCTCGGGAGAGAGAGTTTTGTAAAAGCCTTCTTTGTTGTTCGCACTTATAAGCATTGGGTCTTGACGCCATTTTTTTAGAGGCAATTGGCTAATGTGATGTTGCAACTTGAAGAGACGTTCTTCTGTGAGTGGGGTACTAAAGTTATCTAGCAAGCGAATGTAGTCTTGAATAAGGGTCGCTGTAGAATGCTGCTGCAATTCATGGTTACGCCCATCTATTTCAAACGAAGATTCAAACTCTTTTTTAATCACCGCATTATTTGCGGATTTCCTCAAATCAGCGCTAAGCGCCTCCATACTGCCTAAAAGACGCCCTTGCATTAGTCTGGTTTCGCCCAAAGCCATCATTACCATTTTACTATTGTAGCGGAATTGAGTCCAATCTGGATATTCATGTATGAAAAGCATATTCACCTCATTATATGCGGTAAATATATATAAAATTTTAGTTAGAGAGCTCTATTACCGCAAAATGAGCGCCGATTAGAGGTTATTTTATGCCTTTTCAATCATTTTTAGCGCTTTCTTTCATTTTGTTTTTACCTTATTGGGGTAATCATAAGGAGATCAACATGTACTACGATACAATTAAAGTTTTAGACTGCACTATTAGAGATGGTGGGTTAGTGAACAAGCACAATTTTAGCCTCGAATTTGTTCGTCGTTTGTACGAGCTTTTGAGCGCCGCTGGCATCGACTACATGGAAGTCGGTTATAAGAACTCCGCTGAGCTTTTTGATCCTAAAGATTATGGGCCTTGGAAGTTTTGCTCGGACGATCTTTTATGGAAATTAAAAGATGGCATTGAAAGTGATATGAAAATATCGGTAATGGCTGATGTGGGTCGTGTAGACATGGATTCGATTAAGCCCGCTTCTGAAAGCCCTTATGACATGGTCCGCGTGGCGAGTTATGTTAAAAATATCGACAAGGGTATTGATTTAGTGAATACCTTTGCTGATTTAGGTTACGAGACGGCCCTGAACATTATGGCGGTAAGTCGTGATAGAGGTCCTGAATTGGATGAAGCGCTTCAACAAGTAGAAGAAGAGTGCAAAGCAAATGTGCTTTACTTAGTGGATACCTTTGGCTACTTCTACCAAGAAGATATCGATCAGTGCGTCGATCGTTACCACAAGCATGTAAAGACAAAAGAGTTTGGCTTTCATGGTCACAACAACCAACAGCTCGCTTTTAGCAATACGATTCAAGCGATTATTAAACGCGTAAACTACTTAGATTGCACGGTTTCTGGTATTGGTCGTGGCGCTGGTAACTGTACCACAGAATTGCTGCTCGGCTTTCTTAAAAATCCGAAATACGATATTCGTCCTGTTCTTGATGCTATTGAAGAGCTTTTTGTGCCGCTCAAAGATAAATTCGAATGGGGTTACATTATTCCTCAGATGATTTGCGGTTCACTCAATATTCATCCAGAAGAAGCGATTAAAGTGCGTAAGACGGAAGAAAAAGACGCTTACCGCAAATTTTACGAACGTATGATTAATGCCGGTATGGATTAATTTTTTCTCACTATTTATATAATTAAGTTCGGTTCTTTTAACCGGACTTTTTTTTTGTAAAAAAGCCTAACTGCGAGAAATATTCCTATTGGCAAAAAAGGAAGGGAATAGATATATTTTACGTATCAGGAGAAAGAATGATTCGATATTTTTTAATTCTATTGTTTTTATTAATATCATGCAGTGATACGATTAATAATACCACAACTACTGTTTCAACAGTTGAATCGGATATTAAAGGGGATTTATATGTATATGCAAAAGATATAATATCAGGAGAATTAATTTCTCATGCGGAATACAGCTCTCCAGTTGTACAAGATACTTCATTAATTATTCATGGGAACAAAGGAATTTGTTTTCAAGATTTGCCTGTTGGAGAAAATTATGCTGTTTATGTATCTGCGGAAAAATATGCCCCTGTTGTATGTAATGCATCAATCGAATTTGCAGAGAACGTGAATAGTCCTAATATGAGTTTTGTTGAAAATACCACTCTAGAGGTTATCTTAAATAAACTATCGGCAACTCTTAAAGGGAGTCTGTTTTACCAAAATCCTAAAAACCCAATGCAACTTGATGTCTTACCTGCACAAGGAGCGAAAATATCTCTTATTGTTAAGGATTCAGGGAATTGTTCCTATTTAAAAAAGACTTTTGGTCCTATAAGTGTTGATTCGGCTGGATATTTTGTTTTTGATTCATTACCAGAAAAGGCTTCCTATTTATTGATTGTTCACGATCATTATATCAAAGGTTTTTTGTTTAGTGGAATGGAGCACGGCTACTTTCAGGCAAAATGTCCTTTTTGTTAGTTTGAATAAAAACTAGTTCCTCATCCTACTTTTTTCAATAGCACTTTGTGTTTTAAGCGAACGACAGACTCTATTCCAAACACTTTTTTCTTTCCTCCAAAGCGTTCAGGATTCTTTATTCGAGCCTCATCAAGAAGCTTATTTCGATTCTTTAGAATAGCATCATGATAACCAAAATGAACAGCACTAGGAGATAATAAATCAAGTCCTGAATGCAAATGCTCATTGTTATACCAATCCACAAACTCACTTACAAAAAGCTCTACACTTTCAATACTATTGAAAAATTCAGGGTAAATTACACGTCCCTTCATTGTAGCAAAAACGCTTTCTGCAAAAGCATTGTCGTTACTAGTGTGAGGGCGACTATGGCTTGACATTACATTCATTTTTTCAAAAAGTGATTTTAGATCTTTGCTGCGCATGGGCTTACCATTATCGGCATGAACTAAAAGCGATACATTCTGATCAGGACTATGGTTTTGTATGGTTTCAGAAAAAAGCATCTGTGCTAACTTACCGTCTTCTTTTGTATGCACTGACCAGCCCACAATATAACGAGAATATATGTCTATAACCAAATAGAGGTAATAGTATTTTCCTGTTATTTCTGAATGCAACCACGTAATATCCCAGCACCAAACTTGGTTAGGGCTTGTTGCGAAATAGTGAGGCTTATTACGTTTTGTTACAGAACGCTCAATAGGCTTATTTATGCTTTGATTATATCTCTTCATTACCCTTTCACAGCTTGATACAGAAGCAATATAAATCCCTTCATCCATAAGTTTTGCATGTGCAATATTTATAGGGAGATTGCAATATTCTTTCATTGTAAATAACTGTATTATTTTAGAGGTTTCTTTATCACTGAGCTTTTGTGTCGGGTTATTTCTATAACCACCACGATTGTCTTTTATGCTTTTACACCACCGATTATAACGACGTTTGCAAAGGTTAATCACCTCACAAGCCTTAAACAATCTTGCGCCATTTTGGACGGCTTCCTGAATGGCTTCAAGAATTGCTTTTTTCTTATTTTCGCTTACTTTTCCTCGTCCAATATCTCCAAAGTTTTTTTTTGCAAAAGAAGTAATGCCGCCGCTTCTGCTAAAGCTTTTTCTTTACGAGCAAGTTCTGCTTTAAGGTTTAAGATTTCTTTATCATGTTGAGTTGATGAAATAACATTTCCGTTTCCTGAATTTTCCATGGCTGAAAGAGATAAATCTCGCCAACTTTGAAGCTCCATAAAAGACACTCCATTGTCCTCACAGAACTTTTCTAATGCATCCAAGCTAAGACCTTCTGATTTTGATACAAGACTTAGTTTATTAATGGCTGAACGTTTTGTTGCTTTTTTACTCATAGATATTCCTTGACGTTTGCGCTGTTTTTCTGCTGCAATCCAAGAATACAATGTAGCTTTTGAAAGCTGCATTTCTTCGGCTATTGTTCTTACTGAAGGACATCCTGGCTTTTTTATGCGTTCTAGAAAACGATCTCTAAGCTCGGTGTTGGTGTTTCTCTTTGACATTTTGTCTTCCTTTTACCCCATTTACTGGTGTGAAAAAGAGACATTTTGACCTGATGAGTGGGGGGGCTCTCTAATGTATCGCCTTTAGTATCGCAGAAAAACCCCAACTCAAACAACTGCTTTTCTAAATCAGAAGATTTCTCCTGAAATTTGGGAAGCATTCTCTGTAAAGAAACGCAAGGCATAAAGTTAATATAGGATTATTATTTGAGGAAAAGAAAATTTATGTACGCCACCCCTTCGCGTATGGGAGGTAGAACAGTTTTATGAAAGAGACTTCATTTATTTGCTTTTTCAAAAAAAAACGCAAAAAACAAGGGGAAAATAAAGATTATTATTTTGATTTTATTTTTTTTGATCTTTTTATTATTTTTATTATATATTACTTTTTGAAAT
>DASRNG010000183.1:0-2916 GCA_035647555.1 Oscillospiraceae bacterium
CGAGAAAAAGACAGTAATCGTAACGGGTGCCAGTGCAGGTATGGGGTACCGTATTGCGCTTGACTTTGCTAAAGAGGGCGCTACCGTTATAGCCGTTGCAAGGCGCAAAGAAAGATTAGAAGAATTAGTAGAAGAAGCAAAAAACACATCTGGTAAAGTTATACCATATGCTGGAGATATATCCTCTAAAGAAGTTGCAGAGGGCATGATTGATTTTGCTGTAGAGCAAGGCGGCAAGCTTGATGTTCTTGTAAATAACGCAGGTGTTATGGACGAGTTTAAGCCAATTGCTGAAATGACAGACGAGCTTTGGGACAAAGTTATGTCTATTAACCTTTACGGTCCTACTATGTCAATGCGGAAAGCCGTTCAAGTTATGTTAGAGCAAGAGACAGGCGGAAACATCATAAACATCGCCTCAATCGGCGGAGTGTGCGGAGCGAGAGCTGGCGCTGCTTATACGGCATCTAAGCACGCTATGGTTGGCCTTACTAAAAACATTGCTTTTATGTATGCAAAACGTGGCATTCGCTGCAATGTTATTTGCCCAGGCGGCGTTGAAACTGAGGTTATGAACACCCAAACAGATATTAGCCAGTTTGGCGTAACACGTGTGCAGGAAGGGTTAGATACTTCCTTACCTATGGGTAAATCAGAAGATATTTCTGCAGCCGTTCTTTTTGTTGCAAGTGATGACTCTAAGTTTACAAACGGCTCTATAATGGTTATAGACGGCGGCGTTTCCTGCAACTAACATTAACTTTTACACGCAATTAAGAAAATAAGCAGAACCAGTAAAAACGAACAATAGAAAAAGCATCTCCTATGGTAAAGTAGAAAAACAACCATAGGAGTTTTTTTATGCCCAGTCTTTACAAGCGCATTCAAGAGTACAATAAAGAAACACTTCAGACCAAATCTCAAGGAATGACACTGTGTGAAACCAGGAAAAAGCTTGGTTTCACATATGAATAGGTACGCAATTTCATTTCACGGTACAATCAAAAACAAAGAAAAACAGCTGCCAGAATAGCATTAAAAAGAAAGGTCTTACCCCCAATTTCAGCAAGTGTTTACCGCACGAATATCATAATGATATTGGCATCCTTTTGAATCTAAAGTTTCTATTAATGCCAAAAAAAACGGCGCCCTGCAAAAAGCAAGGCGCCTAAATTCGTTATTTTTTATATACCGCTAATACTGCTTAATGTGTTTATAACTCCTAAAATTTTAGCAATCTGTAAAACTAAAGATGCTATAGGCAAGAGTATTGTAAACAGATTTAACGACACAGAGGCAGGTACGTTTTGGAATGCTATTAGTAGCAACTGAATCGCTAGAAGTTCAAACGTATCCATATCCATCTCTGATAAAGCCGTAACAATGGCATCCATATTATCTTTTTCTGAAAGCTCACTGTGTAGCCAGTAATATAGAACAGTAAAGGCATCAGCTTTATCACTATCAATACCCGCAAAGTATATAGAACTGCGTCCTACACTATCGTGCATTGAATATGTGCCGCAACCCTCAAGGTCAGAAATTAACGCTAAAAACCTTTCAGCTTCCAGCTGAAGCAAGTGTAAGTTCATCACTTGCAAAAGATTAAAACCTTCCTTTTTTTACGGAAAAAAAGGAAACAAAAAAACGACCATCGCCAACTCAATAAATTAGATTTGTTTTTGTCTTTTGGTCTTTTAATTTTAATGGACAAAAACACTAACTTTACATAGTTTTATAAATTGTATAGTTATATCTCTAAATATTTTTATTCTCTTATTAAAGGATCATACCATTTTTCCCCTATAGCCATTCCATCTCCACTTCTGCTATAACTCATTTTAGCTACATTGTTACCTTCTAAATGATAAGGAACTTCCCAAAATATAGTAATCTCTGTTATGTTTGTATGTTTAGCTAAAGTCGCTGCTAAATCGCCATCTTCTGTATCATCTAAATTTAATTTTTTATGAACTTCTTTAAAAACAAAACCAAAGGAAACTAATCGCTTTCTATGTAAGGCAGTATCTAGGGTATCAACTACTTCATCAGTTAAAGCTTTATTGATTTTTCCTTCTTCATCTTTAATTAAGTAATCATTAGTCTTTACTGTATATTTGGCAGTTTCTGCTATTGCTTTTCCATAAGTATCATCATCAGAAGCTTTAATCCTTCTAACATCAACTACTGGAGTATAATCAACTTTTAAAGACTCTTTCCAAAGATTAGTCCAATCTTCTTGAGATAAATAACTTTTTGTATCACTAAAATAAGACTTATTAACTGCTAAAATCAGATGAAAATGTGGGTGATATGTGTTTTCATCTTCATTGTAAGTCACTTCAAGACTTCTAAAATATCCCTTTACAGCATTTTTAAACTGTCTATATTATTATATAGTATATAAACAACAAAATCAATAGCAGTATCAAATAAGTGTTAAAACCATAACATAAACATATTCGGCACTTTAACCAAACCCTTATGGTATTATTAACCATTAGCGTAGCAACTTTCCATTCACCTTATATTTTACACGCAGCGGCAACATCATCAAATTCGTCAGATATTATATCTGAAAGCTCTTCTTTGCGCTTTGTTAACCAAGAGTTTGCATATGAGCATGAAGCAGTGGTTTTTAATTTATTTCTGCGTAAATAGGTTACAGCTTCTTTCATTAACTTTCCTGCTACACCCTGCCCTCTTAATTTTGTGTTTACAAATGTACGGTTAATATTAATCTCATTACTTGACTTAAAATCATAAGTAAGCTCTGCCATTAACTCATTGTTTTCGTCAACATTATATATGCGTCCTTGTTCAAATTTAAAATTCATTTTTTATTCTCCTTTACAGATATGTTTTCTAATAGGATAACACAAATTAGCATAAATTAAAACCGTTTTACACGCATAA
>DASRNG010000184.1:0-11997 GCA_035647555.1 Oscillospiraceae bacterium
AATATATGTAACAAAAATTTTTTATTACATAAAAATCAAGTTTTATTTACAAGTTTTGCTGTATGAAAACTGAATTATATCAGCTTAAATGAGAAAGATATTAGCGCATTCTTATTTGTGTTGTTTGAAAACCATTGCTTAGAAAAATAATGTTATGGTTAGAAAAATCTTACTCTAATAAAAGCGAATAGAATACCCACAATATGAATGCAAACGCAAATTTTCTATAGGTAAGGGGTGTAACAGAAATGGCAAGAAGTAACAAGGCATTAGTACCTGAGGCTCGTGAGGCTCTTGATAAGTTTAAGATGGAAGCTGCGAGTGAAGTTGGCGTAAACCTTAAACAAGGTTACAATGGTGACCTTACATCTAAGCAGGCAGGCTCTGTCGGCGGTCAGATGGTTAAAAAAATGGTTGAAGCTTATGAAAACGGAATGAAATAACTTCTAAAGACGCTTCCCGTCGGGCTATAGCCTGGCGGGAGGTTTTTTGCTGTAAAATTGATTGATATGCACTTTATTTTATGGTACAATATTAAAAGTTGAAATTTTATTTTTTTATACAATAATTTATACAAACGGTGAGAAAATGCTTATAAATCCTGAAACATACGGCATAGAGCCATCAACAGATGTTACAGTAAAATTTAATAATATGCTTTGTGCCTTAAAAGAGAACGTTGCTAAAAAAAAGCTCGTTCTTGAAAAGGGCGTTTATTACTTTTCGTCTAAAGATGCCGTCTCACGAAAACTGTACATAACAAATACGATTGGTGAAGATGAATACAGAGCATCAGAAGAAAAGAACATTCACAAAGTAGCAATAAACATAGAAAATCTTAAAGATTTAGAAATTGACGGAAATGGCTCAACATTTCTTTTAGACGGCAAGTTTACAAATATTGTTATAGATAACTGTGAAAATATAAAATTAAAAAATATAAATATTGAAACAAAAAAGCCAAACGTACATAAGTTTACGGTAATAAAGTCTTCCTCTTTTTACACAACGTTTAAGCTAAATGAGCAAAGCGATTATATGGAGCAAAGAGGTAAATTTTATTTTTACGGAACGGACTATAAAACTGATTTTATAAAACACCGTATGGGCGGATACTGGACGCCTACCGCAAAGCCTGATAACTATAATCACCTTGTAAGGCATGGCTCTCACCCGTTTAAGAACTCTGTTTCTATAAAAGAAATTGCTCCAAGAACTTTTAGGGTAAGATATATAAGTCCTGTAAACTTTTGTGAGGGTCAAGTTTTTTATGTTTATTCAACAAGAAGAACTAATGTTGGTATTTTTGCAAAAGATACAAAGAAAATCACGCTTCAAAATTTATCACAGCGACACAACCGTTCACTTGCGTTTGTAGCACAAAATTGTACAGATATAAATCTTGATGAAATTGACTTTTCGCCAGGGAAAGCGGGCGAGGTGGACTTTACTTCATTAGCAGACTTTGCTCAAATTAGCATGTGTCGAGGAATTGTTAAAATAACTAACAGTAACTTTGATGCAGCAGGTGATGACACTGTTAATGTGCATGGCTTTAATTTTAAGATAACCGAAATTAAAGGTAATGTGCTAAAGGTAAAGTTTTGCCACCCGCAAAGCTATGGCTTTCTATGTTTTTTTGAGGGTGACACTATAGCTTTTATAGATTCTTCCTCTTTAATTGAGAAAGGCACGGCATCTGTTTTGTCCGCTGAAATGATAGATTTATATACATTTGAATTGACGCTTGACACTGAAGAAATACCCGTAAAAACTGGAGACTGTGTTGAAAATATTTCTGCCTGCCCTGACTTTGAGTTTTCAAAGAACACAATAAACAGGATTGTAACAAGGGGACTTCTCGTTACAACAAGAGGAAAGGTTTTAATCGAGGGCAACAAGTTTCTAAATACAGGAGAAAACGGAATACTCATTGCAAATGATGCTTCAAGTTGGTATGAAAGCGGGCCTGTAAAAGATGTTACAATAAGAGGCAATGCGTTTATGAACTGTGATGGGAATGCAATTTTCATTTGCCCGCAAAACAAGAAAAACAAAGGTCCTGTGCATGAGAACATTCTTATCGAAAACAACCTTTTTTATCTTGGCAAAAATCGTGCATACAACATTAAAAACACAAGAAATATAGTTATAAGAAACAATGTTTATATGGAGATACCAGAGAAAGACGATTGGGCTAAATTTGAAAATGTAGAGGAGCTTTCCTTTGAGGATAAGCCATCAATAAAGTAAATTTGAAAGGAAAATGAAAATGCGTGCAGTAATTACGGTAATAGGAAAAGATGCAGTCGGAATACTTGCGTCTGTATCGGCAAAATGTGCCCAGAATAACATAAATGTGTTAGAGGTTACGCAGTCTATTTTACAAGATTTATTTGCAATGATTATGCTTGTAGATATTAAGGAAAGCACAATTGAGTTTACAAAATTTGCAGATGAGCTTACAGCTCTTGCAAAGACAAAAAACCTTTCCATACACGCAATGCATGAAGATATTTTTAACGCAATGCACACAATTTGAGTTACAGGAGTTAATTTATGATTAGCGCAAAGGACATACTTGAAACAATAACGATGATACGAGAGGAAAACCTTGATGTTAGAACGGTGACTATGGGTATATCCCTTTTTGACTGCTGCAGTGAGGATATAGACACTCTTTGCAGCAAGGTGTATGACAAAATTACGAAAAGTGCAGAAAACCTTGTGCCCACCGCAAACCAAATAGAAAAAGAATATGGCATACCAATTATAAATAAAAGAATTTCGGTAACGCCCATATCTTTAATTCTTGCCCCGTGCGCTAAAAGAGATGCGGTGAAAATTGCACTTACTCTTGAAAAAGCGGCAAAGGAGTGCGGTGTTAATTTTCTTGGGGGTTTTTCTGCCCTTGTTCACAAAGGTTTTTCAGAGGGGGACAGAGAGCTTATAGACGCTATACCAGACGCTTTAAGCGTTACAAGCCGTATTTGCTCAAGCGTTAATATAGGCTCTACAAAAGCAGGAATTAATATGGATGCTGTTCGCATTATGGGCGATATTGTACATAAAACCGCTAAAAAAACGGCAGATAATAATTGCATAGGAGCGGCAAAGCTTGTTGTATTTTGCAATGCACCAGAGGATAACCCGTTTATGGCAGGGGCTTTTCATGGTATAGGAGAGCCAGACCGTGTTATAAATGTTGGCGTATCAGGCCCTGGTGTTGTGCGCTCTGCCTTAGCAAAAGCGCCAAAGGATATGGACCTGTCAAGCGTAGCGCAGCTTATTAAAAACACGGCATTTAAGATAACCCGTGTGGGGCAATTAGTAGCAACAGAGGCTTCAAAAAGGCTTGCCATTCCTTTCGGAATAGTAGACCTTTCTTTAGCGCCCACACCCGCCGTTGGGGACTCTGTGGCACGCATTTTAGAGGAAATGGGTCTTGAAGTTTGCGGCACACACGGCACAACTGCTGCACTTGCTTTGTTAAATGATGCGGTGAAAAAAGGCGGAGTTATGGCATCCTCTCATGTTGGCGGTTTGTCTGGTGCTTTTATTCCCGTTAGCGAAGATGAGGGCATGATAAATGCCGTTAAAAAAGGTGTGCTTTCAATAGAAAAGCTTGAGGCAATGACGGCTGTTTGCTCTGTGGGGCTTGATATGATAGTTATCCCAGGAGATACACCGCCCGAAACCATATCAGCAATTATAGCAGATGAAGCTTCTATTGGTATGGTAAACTCAAAAACCACCGCTGTAAGAGTTATCCCCGCTATTGGCAAAAAAACGGGTGATATGCTTGAGTTTGGCGGTCTTTTAGGCAGCGGACCTGTTATGCCTATTAGCAGTTTATCATCAGAAATATTTGTAAACAGAGGCGGCAGGATTCCTGCACCTTTACAAAGTCTTAAAAATTGAGGTGAAATTATGAATGTTGCGTTTGCAGGTTTTCGCCATGGACACATCTTTTCGGCATTAAATCATATACGCACACTCGAGGGAATTAATATTACAGCAGCTTGGGAAGCAGATAAACCGTCTATAGAAGCAGCTAAAAATCATGGTATAGAAATAACGCACGTAGATTATGACGAAATGCTAGACGGTGCCGATATTGACACTATTATAATTGGCGACTATTATACGGCAAGAGATGAAAAAACAATAAAGGCTCTAAAGGCGGGCAAAAACGTGTATACAGACAAACCTGTTTGCACAACGCTAAAGGCATTTTATGAAATAGAGAAACTTGTAAAAGATAAGAATCTATACATAGGCTGTATTCTCGATTTAAGATGCTGCGGTGCAGGGGAAGCGGCAAAACAAATAGTAGAAAGCGGAAAACTTGGAGAAATTCACAACATATCTTTTGGCGGTCAGCATGCACTTAGTTATGGCGTTCGCCCTAACTGGTATTTTGAAAAAGGCAAGCACGGCGGCACAATAAATGACATTGCGATACACGGCATTGATTTAATAAGGCACATAACTAAAAAAGGCATTAAAGATGTGGCGGCGGCAAGGTGCTGGAATGCCTATGCTAAACAGGAACGAGACTTTTTAGACTCTGCCCAGTTTCTAGCCGTTCTTGATGGCGGTGCAGGGCTTATTGCAGACGTTTCCTACTCTATGCCCTCTTCACTTTTATATGACACTCCTTTTAACTGGCGCTTTACATTTTGGGGCGAAAAAGGGATTATGGAGTTTAAGGCAGTAGGAGACGAAGTGTTTTTAAGCCTAAATAAAGCCGAAAAGGCTGAAATAATAAAAGGCTCTGCCCCAACTAAAAATCCGTTTGATGATTTTCTTGCTGAGGTCAAAGGCGAAAAAACACAGCTTTCTACCGCAGAGATACTGCGCTCAACGAAAGATACACTTTTAATTCAGGAAAAAGCGGACTTGTCACTTTAAAAACACAAAAAAGGTTGACAAATATCAATAAAAATAGTACACTTTTTGTTATATCATTAAATGCAATGAAGGAGAAGTGCGTACTAACATAGCAAAGAGAGCCGACGGTAGCTGTGAGTCGGTGTATGCGAGTACAAGTCACCATCACTCCCGAGCAGAGCTTGTGAAAAAACAAAGTAATCAGCTACGGATTCGCACCGTTATCATAGCGATAGATTAAAGATTAGAGAGACCCTCACGGGTAAAAAGGGTGGTACCGCGGTAAATTTATTTATCGTCCCTCAAAGCAAGAATTGCTTTGAGGTTTTTTTTGTTCATATGAAAGGAGATTTATTTATGGATATAAGAATTGAAAAGACAAGAGCACCAAAAACAAAGCCAGCAGAAAACGAGTCACTCGGGTTTGGTAAAATATTTACAGACCATATGTTTATTATGGACTATTCAGCCGAAAAAGGCTGGCATGATGCAAGGATTGAGCCTTTTAAAAACCTTGAACTTTCACCTGCCTGCATGGTTTTTCACTATGGTCAGGAAATGTTTGAGGGGCTGAAAGCATATAAGGATGAAAACGGCAACGCATATTTATTTAGACCTGAAATGAATGCAAAAAGAACAAACAGCTCTAACAGAAGGCTTGTAATTCCAGAGCTTCCAGAGGAGTATTTTGTAGAGGCTGTAAAAGCCGTTGTTAGCATTGATAAAGACTGGATACCAACAAAGTCTGGCACATCACTTTATATACGCCCGTTTATTATTGCTACAGACTCATTTTTAGGTGTTGCACCTTCTAAAACATACAAATTTATAATAATTCTTTCCCCAAGCGGAGCATATTACGAGAGCGGTCTTGCGCCTGTTGGCATATGGGTTGAGGATGAGTATGTAAGAGCAGTAAAAGGCGGCATGGGTCACATAAAAACGGGCGGCAACTATGCGGCAAGCCTTATAGCCCAAAGTAAGGCGCAAGGAGAGGGTTTTTCTCAAGTGCTTTGGCTTGATGGTGTAGAGCGTAAATATATAGAAGAAGTGGGTGCTATGAACATCTTCTTTAAGATAGGCGGCAAGGTTATAACGCCTATGCTAAGCGGCTCTATTTTACCTGGCATAACGAGAGATAGTGTTATAGCTCTTTGCAAACATTGGGGTTTAACTGTAGAGGAACGTAAAATATCGGTAGACGAGCTAATAAATGCACAAAAAGACGGCACACTTGAAGAAGTTTTCGGCACTGGCACTGCCGCTGTTATCTCTCCCGTTGGAAAGCTTCGTTATAAGGACGAGGTTATGACTGTAAAAAACGGAGAAACAGGCGAGCTTTCACAAAAGCTTTATGATACAATTACAGGCATACAAACGGGGCATATAAAAGACGAGTTTGGCTGGAGAGTTAGCGTTTAATGAACAATAAAAGGGTAACTGTTTTTGCAGGGCATTATGGAAGCGGAAAAACGAATATTGCGATAAATTACGCTTTATTTCTTAAAAGAAGTGGGTTTAATGTTTCAATTGCAGACCTTGATATTGTAAACCCATACTTTAGAACGAAAGACGGCGAAAGCATATTAAAAGAAAATGCTGTAAAGCTCATAACTTCAAAATATGCTGGCTCAAATATTGATTTGCCGTCACTACCTGCAGAAATTAATTCGTTAATAGATAATAAAGAGGCACACGCTGTTATGGACGTTGGCGGAGATGATAGGGGTGCTTTAGCGCTTGGACGCTATGCCGAAGAAATAAAGCGCGAAAATAATTATGAAATGCTTTTTGTAATCAACAAATACCGCCCGCTTACGGCAGATGCAAAAGGCGCAAATGAGATAAAAAAGGAAATAGAAAAGGCAGGAAAACTGCCCTTTACCGCAATTGTCAACAACTCAAATATTGGAGAAGACACAACTGCTTTTGATGTAATATCTTCTTTAGAATATGCAAAAGAAGTTTCCTATGCAGTGGGTCTGCCTATAAAAATGACGGCTGTAAGGCAAGGGTTATTTGAAAGGCTTAAAGATGAGATTGACAATTTATTTCCAATACAGCTTTATGTGCGGCAAGGCTTGTAAAAAAGGAGGAAGACATGGCAAAGGTAACATTTGAAAGCGATTTATGTAAGGGCTGTTCACTCTGTGTAGATGTATGCCCTAAAAAAATAGTGGTACTTAGTGAGGATAAATTAAACGCAAAGGGTTATCATCCGGCAAAAATTACAGATGAAAAGCTTTGTATTGGCTGCGCTTTTTGCGCTATGATGTGCCCTGACTGCGTTATTACGGTTGAAAAGTAGCTTTTAGTGAAAGGAAGATAGGATTGGCAGAAAAAGTATTGATGAAAGGTAACGAAGCGATTGCTGAAGCGGCTATAATAGCAGGCTGCAGGCATTATTTTGGTTACCCCATAACACCGCAAACAGAAATAGCGGCATATATGGCAAAAAAAATGCCTAAAGTAGACGGCGTGTTTTTACAAGCGGAAAGTGAAATTGCCGCTATAAATATGGTAATGGGAGCCGCAGCAGCAGGCAAAAGGACAATGACCTCAAGCTCAAGCCCTGGAATAGCACTTAAAAGTGAGGGGTTGTCATATATAGCAGGTTGCGATTTGCCCGCTTTGATTGTTAATGTTCAAAGAGGCGGGCCGGGGCTTGGAGGCATTCAGCCCTCACAGTCTGATTATTATCAGTCTACAAAAGGGGCAGGGCACGGCGATTTTCGCATGCTAGTATTAGCGCCCTCATCTGTTCAGGAGATGGCAAGCCTTACGCTAAAGGGCTTTGACCTTGCAGACAAATACCGAATGACGGCAATGATATTAACAGACGGTACGCTAGGGCAGATGATGGAGCCTGTAAGCCTTGATAAAGATGAGATAAAAGAATATGAAAAACCGTGGGCACTTACGGGTACAAAAGGAAAAAGAAAGCCTAATTTAGTAAACTCACTTTTTTTAGACCCATTAGAGCTTGAGGCAAAAAACTTTGAACGCTATGAAAGATATGAAAAAATAGAGCAAACTGAAACAATGTGTGAAGAATATAGAATGGACGATGCTGAAATAGCTTTAGTTGCATACGGTATTACTTCAAGGGTTTCAAAAAATGCCGTAGATGAGGCAAGGCTTGAGGGTATAAAAGTAGGGCTTATAAGGCCTATAACAATTTGGCCTTTCCCGAAACAAAATCTATATAAAGCCGCAGATAAGGTAAAGGCATTTATAACAGTAGAGCTTTCAATGGGGCAGCTTATAACTGATGTGGAGCTTGCCATTCGCTGCAAAAAACCTGTTCATCTGTGTAACAGAACGGGCGGTATGATAGTAACGACAGAGCAAGTTCTTGAAAAAATTAGAGAAATAAACAAATTGGGAGGTGCGAAGTAATGGTAGTATTTAAGAAACCCTCCATGATTACAGACGCTGTTATGCACTATTGCCCTGGCTGCACACACGGAATTATTCACCGTCTTGTGGCAGAGGCTATAGAGGAGCTAAAGGCAGACGGTAATGCGATAGGCGTTGCACCTGTTGGCTGCTCTGTGCTGGCATATAATTATTTTAATTGTGATATGATTCAGGCGCCTCACGGCAGAGCGCCAGCTGTTGCTACAGGTATAAAGCGAGCTGTGCCAGACGGTGTAGTGTTTACATATCAAGGGGATGGTGACCTAGCAGCAATAGGTACAGCAGAAACTGTTCATGCGGCAGCAAGGGGAGAAAACATAACTATTATATTCGTTAATAATGCAATTTATGGAATGACGGGCGGGCAAATGGCACCAACTTCTTTACCGGGTCAAGTTACGCAAACCTCACCATACGGCAGGGACACACAAACAGCAGGGTTCCCCATAAAAGTATGTGAAATGTTAGCCGAGGTAGACGGTGCGGCATACCTTGAACGTGTTACCGTAACCAGTCCTAAAAGCATAAGAGCTGCAAAAAAGGCGATAAAAAAGGCGTTTTCATACCAAATTGAAGGCAAAGGATTTACTCTTATAGAAGTTGTTTCCACATGCCCTACAAATTGGGGTATTTCTCCCGTTGAGTCTTTATCTTGGCTTGAAGAAAATATGCTCCCGTACTATCCTTTGGGGGTTTATAAAGATAAATATGCCCAAAAGGAGGAAAAGTAATGGCTTGTGAAATTCTTGTAGCTGGCTTTGGCGGTCAGGGTGTTCTGTTCGCAGGCAGATTTTTAGCAAATGATGCACTCCTTAGAGGGAAAGAAGTAAGCTGGCTGCCCTCTTATGGACCTGAAATGCGTGGCGGTACGGCAAACTGCAGCATAATAGTAAGTGATGACCCAATAGGTTCACCAATTATTTCAAAGCCAGACATTTTAATAGCAATGAACCTTCCGTCACTTGATAAATATGAAGACAGCGTTAAAAAAGATGGAATAATAATAGTAGACAGCTCTCTTATTGAAAGAAAAGTAAAAAGAGATGATGTTGCAGCACATTATATACCTGCAACACAGCTTGCGTTTGAGCATGAGCTATCAGGGCTTGCAAATATGATAGTGCTTGGCTTTCTTGTTAAAGTTAGCGGGCTTATTCCGTATGACAATATTGAAAATACTATGACGGAAATTATCTCTGCAAAAAAACAAAACCTATTTAATTTCAATCTAAAAGCTATAGAGCTTGGATATAATTATGGCAACTCTTAATATGAAAGGGTGGTATTTATGAATCCCCAGCTTGCTGAAATTGGAATGAGACTTATGGCACTAAGGGAAATATGCAGTATATCAACAGAGGATATGGCAAATCGTCTTGACATGAATGTTGATAATTATCTTGCATACGAAAAAGGCGAGGCAGACTTTTCTTTTAGCTTTCTTTACAATGCGGCAGATATTTTAGGCGTGGACGTGCTTGACATTATGAGCGGCGACACTCCAAAACTTTCTACCTGCACAGTAGTAAAAAAGGGTAAAGGCTATGCAGTAAAAGAGAATAGCCAGTACGGCTACACCCACCTTGCACACACTTTTAGGAACAAAAAAGGCGAGCCATTTCTTGTATCTGTTTTGCCGTCTGATAAAGTTCCTGTTATGCACGAGCACGAGGGGCAAGAGTTTAACTACATTCTTAAGGGGCAAATTAAGTTTTTTATAGGCGAGGTTTCTTATATTCTGTCAGAGGGTGATAGCGTCTATTTTGACTCAAGCGTTCCGCACGCAGAGCAGGCAATAGGCGATGAAAAGGCAGAGTTTATAGCAGTTGTAATGAAATAAGAGAAAGAGTAGATTTGGAGGCGGGTATGGCTATATATGAAAAATTTACAGGCAGAACGAGAGAGAGTTTCTCCTCTCTTTCAGATGCCTTAGAAAACTTCAAGCTCGATTGGGAAGATGACTTTAATTTCGCATACGATGTAGTAGATGTATTAGGAACAGAAAAGCCTGATAAGCTTGCAATGCTTTGGATATCAAACGAGGGTGAGGAAAAACACTTTACATTTCGTGATATGATGGTACTGTCAAACAAAGCGGCGAACTTTTTAACTGAAATGGGAGTAAAAAAGGGTGACCGTGTGCTTTTAGTGTTAAAGCGAAGCTACTTTTTTTGGGTTTGCCTTTTGGCACTGCATAAAATTGGAGCGATTGCAATTCAAGCTACAGATATGCTAAAGCCAATTGACTATGTTTATCGCTGCAACAAGGCGGAAATAAATTATGCGATTATGACGGGTGAAGGTCCTGTTACTGAATATTTTGACGAATCTTATGACGAATATAAATCCATGAAGAAAAAGTTCGTCACAAAGCATAAAGATGCAGGCGATAGCTGGATTAACCTAGAAAAAGGTATTGAAGATGCAAGCGAGCAGTGGAGCCGCCCGACGGGAGAAAAAGCAATAAAAGCAGAAGACACAATGATAATGGCTTTTTCATCAGGCACAACAGGCTACCCGAAAATCATAACGCATGACCATACATATCCATTAGGGCATATTATGACGGGAGTATTCTGGCACTATGTTGTTGATGGAGGCTTGCATTTTACTATTTCTGATACAGGCTGGCTAAAAGCTTTATGGGGCAAAATTTACGGGCAGTGGCTTGGAGAAAGCGCTGTTATGGTGTATGATTTTGACAAGTTTGATGCGCTTGATATACTTAAAAAGCTTGAACAGTACAAGGTTACAACGTTTTGTGTGCCGCCTACTATGTATCGCTTTATGCTGCTGCATGATGTAGAAAGCTTTAATCTTTCTTCCTTAACTCAGTGCTGCACCGCAGGAGAGGCGCTAAGCCCCGAAATTTATAACGAGTGGGAAAAAGCCACAGGACTTAGAATTTATGAGGGGTTCGGTCAGACTGAAACCACCCTTTGCATTTCAACTCTTTATCCGTGGATGACCCCTGTTCCAGGGTCTATGGGCAAGCCAACACCTGGCTATAATGTTCAAATTCTTGATGAGGACGGAGAAATTGCCACAAAAGGCGCAATAGGTGAGGTGTGTATAGCGGCAAATAGTATAAATGACCGCCCAAGAGGGCTTTTAACCTCTTATAACCGCAGTGAAAAGGACACCTTAGCAGCGTGGCATAATGGTTTTTACCACACAGGAGACACTGCCTATATGAATGAAAAAGGGTATTTTATATATGTTGGCAGAAATGATGATGTAATAAAATCATCTGGCTACCGCATAGGTCCTTTTGAAATAGAAAGTGTTTTAATAGAGCACGAGGCAGTGCTTGAAGCGGCAGTAACAGGAGTTCCTGACCCTATGAGGGGGTTTGCCGTTAAAGCTACTATTGTTCTTAGAAAAGGCTATGAGCCGTCTGACGAGCTAACAAAGGATATACAAAACCACGTAAAAAACACAACGGCACCATACAAGTACCCACGTATTATTGAATACGTAACAGAGCTGCCGAAAACCTTTAACGGAAAAGTCAGGCGTGTTGAAATTCGCGAACGTGACTTTGAGAAAACAGAAGATTAATAAAGAGCATAAAACAAAAAGCCTGCACGGGTAAGATGTGCGGGCTTTTTGCTTTATGCTTATTAAAAACCATAAGCCATGCAAAGAAGCAATTTTTACCAAATTATCTATTGTATTTATATG
>DASRNG010000185.1:0-2580 GCA_035647555.1 Oscillospiraceae bacterium
TAAAAAACACGAAAATAATAATGAGCTAACAAATATTAACGAAACACTTAAAAAAGCTGAAAATCTTACGCTCCCCTCCTCTCTTTCTGAAGAAAGCATAAACGAGCTTTTAGGCAGCCAGAAACCTGCTTATACTTTCTCTAAAAACTCTAAAAGGAAAAGAGCTATTGCCTTTGCCGCTGTGCTTGCTATTGTATTTTCTACCTTGATTTATACAAAGCCATGGCAAAATAGCGTCACACAAACCCCAAAAGCCCCTATAAAAAACCTTTCGGGGAAAGTTGAAGTTCCAAATACACCTTTAAGCTATAAGCAGCTTGAAGACCTTTTTATAAAATATCAAAATGCGAACGCCAGAAAGTGGTATTCCTTCGATTTCAGCATGGGCGCAAAACCATCAGACTCTGCTACGCCAGAGGCGGGCGGCGAATACAATGAAATCAAAAATGAATTATCGGGCATTGGCAATGACGAATCCACAAGCTACGGCAAAACAAATGAGCAAGTAGCAGGAGTTAATGAAGCAGATATAATTAAAAATGACGGCGCTTATATTTATATGACGGTTAAAGGCAATGACTTTTTTTATGACTACGACAATGACGAAAGCGTGACGGGCAAAAGAGAAGTCGCCCCCGATACGAACATTGGCGGTATGTCTGCCCCATATAACCCTAAGGCTAAAAACAGCATTGCTATAATAAAACCCTCTATAAGCGGTCAAATGCAAGTCATGAGTACCATTTCGGCAGAGATTGACAGCGGCATCACATATCAAAACATTATAAATATGTATGTCAAAGGCAATAGGCTACATGCCATTTATGATGTTTACGGCAAGGAGCATCTTAGCTCTGTTCTTGTTGTAACATTTGATATAACAAACAAGCAAAAACCTCTTGAGCTTCGCCGTTTTTACCAAAGCGGCAGCCATATCTCAACACGTCTTATCGAAAACTCTCTTATCCTTATTACAAACCACCATGTTGCAATGTATGATGGCTCTGACTCTATAAAAGACTATTGTGTTCCTGAAACTGGCACTGTATTTGAAGACACATCAAGAATACCTGTTAATAATATCTGTATAATGGAAAGTGCCGCCTCTCCATCATACCTTGTTGCAAGTAATATTAATCTTGATAAGCCTGACACTTCCCCTGCAACGGCGGCGATACTTGGAGCGGGCGAAAATGTATATTCTACAAAAAACTCGTTATATGTTACAAACGGTGAGTGGAATCAAAGCTTTGCTGATGTTACCGTTAAAAGCGGCTTGCTCTCTGAGGACTCTATAGCTTCACCGTCGGCTGATACGAGTATTTATGCGTTTGATATAGCAAATGGAAATGTTATTTATAGGGCTACTAAATCTATAAACGGCTCTGTACTCAACCAGTTTTCTATTGACGAATATGACGGGCATTTAAGAATTGCAACTACAACAGGCAATTTTGAAAAAGCAAATAACTTTGTTTATGTTCTGTCAGCAGACACACTCGAGCAAGTGGGAATAATAAAAGATATTGCACCTGGTGAGAGTATAAAATCTGTTAGGTTTATGGGCGGCAGGGGCTATGTTGTCACATTCTTACAAACTGACCCTCTTTTCGTTATAGACCTTGCAAACCCCTCTGCTCCTAAAATTTTGGGCGAGCTTAAAATAACTGGCTTTTCATCATACCTGCACCCCATAAGCTCTACACTCCTTGCAGGAATTGGGGTAGACGGAACAGAAACGGGGCAAAATAACAACCTAAAGGTTTCACTGTTTGATGTGAGTGACCCATCAAAACCAAAAGAAGTTGACAAGGCAGTTTTCGGCAACGGCACTGTTTCGCAGTACGCTGATTCTACCGCTTATTACGACCATAAGGCAATTTCGTATGACGATAAAGAAAACATCTTCTATTTCCCTCTTCAAATTCATGACTATATCTATACAAGTGGAAATAATAAAGTCACAACTGGAATTATAGGGCTTAAAATTGATACTCAAAACAAGACCTTTAGCAAAATTTCAAAATATTTAATTCAAAAAAGTGATTATACTCAAATTATACGCTCCACTTATATAGATAATTTGCTGTTTGCTTTTTCAAATAGTTTTGTTTACTCGTTTGATAGAGCAAAAGAGACAGCGCTATCACAAATAGACTTTACAAAATATGATTTCCCAAAAGAATATACCCCAAGACCAAGTAAACCAGTACCAACAACGGAAGTTACAAGCACAGAAGTTACAACAACAAAAGCAGTCTCAACAACCGAAAAAACAGATGAGACTACCTTTGCTAATACAAGTGAAAGTGTAGCAACGCAAAGCTTTTCAGATGTAACAGACCCTTCGGAGAGTACTACTGTTTATACAAGTGTTTTTGAAACGGTAATTACAAATTAACTTATTTTATCGCAAAGCTTTTCAAACCACTCCACTATCATAAAACGTGGCTCTAAGACGGGTTTTTCCTGTATTAACTTAGAGCCGCTTTCTGTTAAAAAGCTTTCAGGCTCTGTTTCTGAAAATCCTGGTAAACACAGTGGCGGAAACATTACGCACCACCAATTTTGCCCCGTTCC
>DASRNG010000186.1:0-14100 GCA_035647555.1 Oscillospiraceae bacterium
AATGGATTTTGTCCCAAAACTACGATTTATTGCTATGAGTGACGTGCATTATAAGGACCATTTTTCTGTCGAAAGAGAGCGAATGCAGGCCGCTATAAGGCTAGGTTATGACTATTCTGATAACCATAAAAGCTATAAAAACCTTGACGCGCTTTTTGTTGTGGGAGATTTTACGGATAGAGGCACAAACGAGCAAATGTCTGCTTTTCACGACACATTATCACTTTTGCGCCCTGAAACTGAGGCTGTTGTATCCTTAGCAAGCCATGAGTTCAGCCGCGGCGAAGAAGAAGCGCTCTCTCGTTTTACACAAATATTTAATAAGCCGTACGATGTACATAAAGTTATAAACGGCTTTCATTTTATAAGCCTCTCAACTACTAAAGGCTGCCGCTTTTCAAAGGAAAAGATAAATTGGGCAAGAGAAAAACTTGACGAAGCTATGAAAGACGACCCCAAAAAGCCGATTTTCTTTTTCCAGCACCCTCATATTTCCGACACTGTTTACGGCAGCATTAACTGGGGCGAAGATGAGCTTTATTCTTTACTTATGAATTATCCGCAGGTTATTAATTTCTCCGGTCACTCACACGCACCTATAAATGACCCGCGCTCTATTCACCAAAAACATTTTACCTCCTTAGGAACAGGCTCTTTGAGCTATTTTGAACTTGATGAATTTGATAAGATTTACGGTACTGTTCCGCCGAAAAGCCACGACTGCGCACAGATGCTGATTATTGAAGCAGACTGTGAAAATAGGGTCAGAATTTATCCGTTTGATATTTTGACAGAAAACTTTTTCCCTCTTATATGGGAAATAGACGAGCCGTCAAATCCTTGCTCTTTTAAGTATACCGATAAAAGATATAAGACAAATAACGCCCCTTATTTTGAGTCTGATGCAAAAATAATAGTAGAGGACAGTGACAGTGACGGCATCGACTTAATTTTACCTCAAGCGAAAACTGATGATATATATGTAAATAGCTATGACCTTGTAGTAAAAGAAAAAAGAAGCGGCACGGTAGTGCGCCAAATCTCATTTTGGTCAGAGTATTATTTCTATAATATGCCAAAAACGCTTTCCTACGGCATTACAAATCTAAAACCAAAAACTGAGTATGAAATCTCTCTTTATGCCAATAGTTTTTGGAAAACAACATCAAAGCCCATATCCATTACAACAAATACAAAATAAAGAAAGGCAGTGACAATATGGATAGAATAATAACAAAAGACAGAAGCTTTATTGACGAGCATGGCAGAGAGCGAATTTTTTATGGGCTTAATGTTTGCGATAAAGAGCATTTTGGCACAGGAAAGACAGATTATAGCTACTCTCCCGATGAGTTCCCCTTTGAGCAGTTTGCAGAGCTTGGCTTTAATATTATAAGGCTTGGCTTTACGTGGAGTGTAATTGAGCCTCAGCCACGAGTCTATAACAACAAATTTCTTACAAGCGTTGAGCGGTTTTTAGACAAATGTAAAGAACATGGCATCTATGCATTTCTTGATATGCATCAAGACCTGTATTCGCACCATTGTTTTGGTGACGGCGCTCCAAGGTGGGCAACACTTACAGACCCTTATGTTCCCTTTAAGCCTGCATTTGTTTGGGCAGAGCCTTACTTCTACGGCAGAGCTTGCCACAAAGCATTTGATAACTTTTGGGATAACAAAAAAGTTAATGGCATAGGGCTTCAGGACTATTTTGCAGACACTTGGAAACATATTGCCAACCGCTTCAAAGACCACCCAGCACTTTTCGGATTTGACCTTTTAAATGAGCCTTTCCCTGGTTCCTCAGCAATGAAAATATCTAAAAAAGTTGTAAGTCAAGTAGTAAAGGTAACTCTTAAAGATAAACGCATTAAAAAGTCGGAAATGATTTCAGAAGTACTCGGAAAAGAAAAACCACGTGCACTTGACCAATATACTGCAGAAATCATGGCAGAGCTAATTCCTGGACCCGTTAAAGAGATTCAGGAATTTGACACACAAAAATATATGCCATTTCTTAATAAAACTGCAAAAGTCATAAGGGAAGTTACTGATAACGGTATCATTTTCATAGAAAACAGCTATTTTTCAAACATTGGAATGCCTTGCAGCAACACACCTATTACTATAGATGGCAAGCAAGAGCCTAATCAATGTTTTTCACCGCACGCTTATGATATTATGGTAGATACTCCAGCTTATAAATATGCAAATAACTCAAGGGTTGGCTATTTGTTTGATGAACACAGAAAAACACAAGACAGAATGGACCTTCCCGTATTAGTTGGCGAATGGGGCGGCAACGCAGAGGGTACAGAATGGCTTCCTCATGTTGAGTTTCTTCTCCAAAAGTTTGATGAATATAAGTGGGGTCATACATATTGGGTTTACTACCCTGGTATACTTGACAAACCCGTTACTACTGTTTTATCAAGAATGTATCCTAAGGCTGTAACAGGCGTTATTGAGAGCTATAAACTTGATAAAGAGGCTAAAACATTCACCTTAAAGTACACACAGGATAAAAACTATAAAGTTCCTACAATAATTTACTCACCTTATGAGTGCGCAAACGTAGAAACAGACGGCAAGTATGAAATAAAACCTGTTGGAAATGCGTTTGAAATACACGTTACAACAAAAAAGGGCGATAACACAATAACTATTGAATATAAGTAATTGCTCTCTTTTTGTATTAATTGTACTTTGAAAACTATTAAATAAATACCGAAAAATAGACCAATTAACGAATTAATATTTTTTATTAAAATAATGCTTGGTTTTTCGACAAGTTTGTGTTATGATAACTCTGTGCTTTATCACATAAAAGCGTAACGCTTAAAACCATTAAACTAAAAGATGGTAAAGACACATTGATTTTAGGAGTTAATACATATATGGCACATGAAATTTCAAGTAACGATAGAACAATTATAATTATCACAATTATTGTATATATTTTACTTATTTCGGGAATTGGTCTTTTCTTTTCTAAAAAAGTTAAAAGTGTATCTGATTTAACAATCGGCGGCAGGAAGGCGGGCGCATGGATGTCGGCGCTAAGTTATGGCGCAGCCTACTTCTCTGCCGTTATGTTTATTGGCTATGCAGGGGCTACTGGGTGGAACTTTGGGCTTTGGGGTGTTTTAGCTGGCATTGGTAATGCTGTTTTTGGTTCTTATCTTGCTTGGAAAGTGCTTGCTGTCAGAACACGAAATGTATCTCAAAGGCTAAAAATTCAATCTATGCCGCAGTTTTTTGAGCTAAGATACAACTCGGCTTCCCTTCGTGTGTTTTCTGCTATAATTATGTTTGTGTTTTTAATCCCCTACTCTGCCTCTGTTTATAAAGGGCTTGCAAGCATTTGTAAAGTAATCCTTGGTGTTTCAGAGCTTCCGTGCATGATAATTATTGCTGGTGTTTCTGCTTTGCTTTTATTTTTAGGTGGTTATTTAGCACAAGTCAGAGCCGATTTTGTTCAAGGTCTTGTAATGATGGTAAGCATCGTATTTATGATTTTCTTTATTATACGTTCTAAATCCATCAGTGAAACGGGAAATCTTTTTGACGGATTTGCAGCTATTGGAAACTTTGCTAAAGGGGACGGTTTGCGCTCTCTTTCTTTTAATAAGTGGGTAACTTTAATGGCAACAGTGCTAATGACAAGCTTTGGCACTTGGGGGCTGCCTCATATGATTCAAAAATATTACGGTATTAAAGACGATAAAGAGGCTAAAAAAGGTGTTGTTATTTCCGCTTTCTTTTCCTTAATTGTTGCAGGCGGCGGGTACTTTGTCGGCAGTTTGTCCCGTATGTTTTTTAGCGAGCTTCCTGACGGGGGGCAAGATTTCCTTATTCCAAATATGCTAAGAATGGCAGAGCTTCCTGCGGTACTGCTTGGTATAATTCTTGTGCTTTTAGTAGCGGCATCTGTTACCACGCTTTCATCAATAGCGCTTACTGCAAGCTCTATTGTTTCAATGGACCTTATAAAGTTCAAGCTAAAAAAGAATATGGACGATACTACCTTAAAGCGCCTTATTAAAATGTTTTGTCTAATATTTGTAATATCCTCTTTTATAGTAGCAAACACAAAAACCCCAATACTTGATATGATGAGTTACTCTTGGGGTATTATTTCTGGCTCGTTCTTAGCACCTTTTGTACTTGCTTTATATTCTAAAAAAATTAATAAAATAGGTGCATGGGCAAGTGTTCTTTCAGGCTTTATTATAGCTTTAATTCCTGCCGTTTCAAAGTTTATTTTAATAGCTATGGGAAACCCTGAAATAACAGACAGCGGTGCAGTAGCTACTTTAACTTCCCTTAGCGGCAAAGGCCCTCTTTATGCTTGTATAGCTATGATAGTGTCTCTTATCGTTTGCTACTTAGTGAGCATAGCGGCAAGCAAAAATCATGAAATAAACTATAAATTTTATGAAAAGGAAAAACAAACACAACTATAACACAGTAAAAAGGAAGATAATTAATGCCCATTACCGAATTTCTTGAAAAGAATGCAGCTCTTTACAAAGATGACGTTAGTCTTGTTGAAATTAATCCTGAGCTGCACTCAAAAAGCCTTGTTACATGGAAAGAGTTTTCTCTTATAGAGCCTAGCAGAAGAAACGGAATAAGAAGTGAAATTACTTGGGAAGAGTTTGATAAAAAAGCTAACCGCTTTGCTAACTTTCTACTCTCAAGAGGTATAAAAAAAGGAGACAGAGTTGCAATACTCCTCATGAACTGTCTTGAGTGGCTGCCAATTTATTTTGGTGTACTCAAAACAGGGGCGCTTGCAGTTCCGCTTAACTTTAGATATGCGTCTGACGAAATTGACTACTGTCTAAAGCTTTCAAACTCCTGCTCTCTTATCTTTGGACCTGAGTTTATTGGCAGAATAGAAGAAATTTACAATAAAATTCCTAACATAAAACCGCTGCTTTACGTTGGAAGCGACTGCCCAACATTTGCAGAAAGTTACGATAAACTCGTTACATACTGCTCATCAAAAAAACCTGATGTTCATTTTGATGATGAAGATGACGGTGCTATATACTTTTCGTCTGGCACTACAGGCTTTCCTAAGGCGATTTTGCACACACACGGAAACCTTGTACACGCCTGCAAAACAGAACAGGCGCACCACAACCAAACTAAAGATGATGTTTTTCTATGCATTCCTCCCCTTTACCATACGGGTGCTAAAATGCACTGGTTTGGAAGCCTTTACACAGGCAGCAAAGCCGTACTTTTAAAAGGCACTAAGCCTGACTGGACTCTTAAAGCCATTTCAGATGAAAAGTGTACAATTGTGTGGCTATTAGTGCCGTGGGCGCAGGATATACTTGATGCTATAGAAAGCGGTGATATTGTACTGTCTGACTACAACCTATCACAATGGAGGCTAATGCACATTGGCGCACAGCCTGTTCCGCAAAGCCTTATAAAACGCTGGCTTAAGTATTTTCCTAATCATCAGTACGACACTAATTATGGACTTAGTGAATCAACAGGCCCTGGGTGCGTGCATTTGGGAATTGAAAATATACATAAAGTAGGCTCTATCGGAAAAGCTGGCTATGGCTGGCAAACTAAAATAGTTGATGATAAAAGAAACACTGTAAAACGTGGTGAAGTTGGTGAGCTTGCTATAAAAGGCGCTGCCGTTATGAAATGTTATTACAATGACGAAAAGGCTACAAATGAGGTTTTGTCTGACGGTTGGCTTTATACGGGGGATATGGCTTTAGAGGATGAGGACGGCTTTATCTACCTTGTAGACAGAAAAAAAGATGTTATTATAATGGGTGGGGAAAATATTTACCCTGTTCAAATTGAAGATTTTTTGAGAAAGCATGAGGCTATTAAAGATTGTGCGGTAATTGGCATGCCTGATAAACGTTTAGGCGAAATAACGGCAGCAATTATTCAGCTAAAAGATGGATTTTCACTTACAGAGGATGATGTTAATGACTACTGTATGGATTTACCACGCTATAAAAGGCCGCGTGTAGTAATATTTGCAGATATACCCCGAAACCCCACTGGCAAAATAGAAAAGACTAAACTAAGAAAAGCCTACTGCGGCGATGATATTGTTGCAAAACAAGTTCGCAATTAGGGAAAGGAATATAAAATGAAAGAACTTTTGCTTGGAAATGAGGCAATTGCAAGAGGCTTGTATGAAGCTGGCTGCAAGGTTGTTTCAAGCTACCCCGGCACACCAAGTACAGAGATTACCGAGGCTGTAGCGAAATACAAAGAAATTTATAGCGAATGGGCGCCAAACGAAAAGGTAGCCGCAGAGGTTGCTATTGGTGCATCTTTTGCTGGCGCACGTGCTTTCACCGCTATGAAACATGTGGGTCTTAATGTTGCTGCTGACCCGCTTTACACTGCATCATACACAGGTGTAAACGGCGGGCTTGTGTTTGCTGTGGCAGATGACCCTGGAATGCACTCCTCTCAAAATGAGCAGGATACACGCCGCCATGCCATGGGCGCTAAAGTTCCTGTGCTTGAGCCGTCAAACTCTAAAGAGGCGCTAAGTTTTACTAAACTTGCTTTTGAAATCTCAGAAGAATATGATACACCTGTAATAGTAAGGCTTTCTACAAGAGTATCTCATTCAAGAAGTATTGTAACTCTTTCAGAGCCTTATGAGCAAAAAAATAAGGACTATGTTAAAAATCCTGAAAAATATGTTATGATGCCTGCTATGGCTAAAAAAAGGCGCGCATTTATTGAGAAGCGTCAAAACCGTTTAATAGAGCTTTCTGAAACTGATAAATTCAACACCACCGAAATGGCAGACACTAAAATTGGTGTTATAACCTCTGGTATTTCGTATGAGTATGTAAAAGAGGCTTTAGGCAGCAAAGCGAGTGTGCTAAAGCTTGGAATGACCTATCCTTTACCTGAAAAGCTTATAAAAGATTTTGCATCAAAGGTAGAAAAGCTTTATGTAGTTGAAGAGCTTGATGATATAATAGAGCAGCACTGTAAAGCTTTGGGTCTTTCAGTATTTGGCAAAGACATTTTGCCGAAATACGGCGAATACTCACAAAATATTATAAAAGAGGCTATTCTTGGTGAGGTTAGCACTGGTGCCAAAAGTACTCTTACTGATATTCCAAACCGCCCGCCAGTTTTGTGCCCTGGCTGCCCGCATAGAGCTTTGTTTCACACATTAAAGAAGGAAAAAGTTTTTGTAAGCGGCGACATTGGGTGCTATACGCTTGGCGCACTTGCACCTTTAAATAGTCTTGACACTTGTGTTTGCATGGGCGCATCAATCGGAATGCTGCACGGGTACAACAAAGCTAATGATGACAAGAACAATGCTAAATCCGTTGCAATTATTGGGGACTCTACGTTTATTCATTCTGGCATTACAGGGCTTATAGATATTGTTTATAACAAGGGCAATTCAACCGTAATTATTGCCGATAATAGCATAACAGGAATGACGGGGCACCAGCATAACCCCACAACTGGCTACACGCTATCAGGCGATATGACGGCATCTGTTGATTTAGAGGCTCTTGTAAAGTCTATTGGTATAAAAAGCGTTCGTGTTATTGACCCTAATGACCTTGCTGAAAGCCGAAAAGTAGTTCGGGAGGAGCTAAATAAAGACGAACCCTCTGTAATAATAAGCCGCAGACCATGCGCATTATTAAAATATGTTAAACATAAAAGTCCTATAGTTCCTAAACTTGAAAAGTGTATTGGCTGCCGCCTTTGTATGCAAATTGGCTGCCCTGCTATTACTGTTATTGATAAAAAAGTGCAAATAAATGAAACGCTTTGTGTAGGCTGCGACGTTTGCTCACAGCTTTGCCCTTATGGAGTTTTAACTCGGGAGAATGAATGATGAAAGATTTAAATATTATGATTGTTGGGGTGGGCGGTCAAGGCAGCCTGCTTGCAAGCAAACTTTTAGGCAGGCTTTTTATTGATGAAGGCCTTGATGTAAAAGTTTCAGAAGTACACGGAATGTCACAGCGTGGTGGTTCTGTTGTTACATATGTAAAAAGCGGCAAAAAAGTCTACTCCCCTATTATTGATAAAGGGCAGGCAGATGTTATTATATCATTTGAACAGCTTGAGGCCGCACGCTGGGTTCCTTATCTTAAAAAAGACGGAATTTTAATTATGAACACGCAAAAAATTATGCCAATGCCCGTTGTTATCGGCGGCGTGGAATACCCTAAAAATATTGTTGAAACGCTTAAAAATAGTAATATCAGGCTGATTTCAACTGATGCGTTATCAATTGCAAAAAAGGCAGGTAATGAAAAAGCGGTAAACACCGTTCTTTTAGGTGTTACCGCCAAACATTCTGATATTGCTAAAGAAAAGTGGCAAAATGCTATTGAGAAAACTGTACCAGAAAGATTTATTCAAATGAACTTAAAGGCATTTGAGATGGGTTATTCTTTATAATTCGTATGTTTCTCCATCTTCACAAATCACAACATTACCGCTAAAAAGTTCTTTAGCCTCAATTAAAGCCGCTTTAGAATCCCTTAGAATATTTCTTCCGTTATGTGTAAAAAAGAGGTTTTTCACCTCTTTTTTCTCTTTTGTAAGCATATTAGCTATTACACCAGAGTCATGGTGACCTGTTTCCATTAAAAAATAGTCGGTTTTGCCCCTTAAAAGACCCGAAATATCCTCAATGGTTGTGTCTCCTGAGAATATTATTCTTTTACCCTTAGCATTTATCTCATAAGAAAATGAGCGCCATGGCTCACCCTCTATTTTTTTCATATGGTTGTTGTGATGTGCAGTGACTGAAAAATCGTCAAACGGGCTTTTATAAATCTCACCATCTGTAACCTTTTTAGGCAAGAATGAAAAATCGCACTTAAAATCTCCCTCGGTATTTTTCAGCACCTGCATAATACCCTCAAAAGTTGAAATATTGGGTATATAAACAGGTATTTCACTGCTAAGAGGCAGTCTCTTTTTCACATTACTTATTTTTCTAATATTCCATAATAGGTTGCCAAGTCCGCCAACATGGTCCATATGAGTATGAGAAATAAAAATGCTGCGAACTTTCAACAAATCTATTCCCATAAGGTGTGCGGTGTATGAACTCGTCTCCCCTGCATCAAACCAATAAACGCCGTTTTCAAGCTCTATTGCAAAGCTTTGGTGGTGCCTTTTTGGCATTGGCTCTGTGCCTGCACAAGTCCCAAAAGTGTGAAGTTTAATTTTTATCCCTCTTTCTCCATATTTTGTGGTTTTTTCCCTTGTTTCTAAAATAATATACTCTGTTTTGTGTATTATGTCAATAAACTTGTTTGTTTTTTTGTTATTTTGACAATAGATTACTTTCATAAAATATGGTAATATATTAATAATGTAAGGATTTGATTATATGAAACTCGCTGGACTGCAAAAACTTTCTTTATTAGATTATCCAGGCAAAATATGCTGCACTGTTTTTACTCCTGGCTGCAACTTCAGGTGCCCTTTTTGCCATAATTCATCATTAATTGAAAATCCAAATGATGCACCTCTTATTTCTGAGGATTATTTTTTTTCTTATATTAATAAAAGAAAAAATATGCTTGATGCTGTGTGTGTAACAGGCGGAGAGCCGCTACTGCAAGCTAATATCGAGCGCTTTTTAGAAAGCATTAAAAGCTATGGGCTGCTTGTTAAAATTGATACGAACGGCTCGTTTCCAAAGGTGCTAAAACACCTTGTAGATAAAAAGCTTTGTGACTATGTGGCTATGGATATTAAATCTTCTGAAAAAGGGTACCTTAATGCTATAGGACTTTCTAAGTTTGACTATTTTAGCATAGATGAAAGTATAAACTTTTTGAAAAAAGGCACCGTTCCATACGAATTTCGCACAACAGTGGCAAAGCAGCTTCATACTGATGAAGACTTTTTAAGCATTGCAGAGCGCATAAAAGGGGCTAGGCGATACTGCCTTCAAAACTTTGTAAACTCTGACAATGTTATAGATAAAACCCTTACCCCCTTTTCTGAAAAAGAGCTGAAAAAGGCAGCCTCTTATTTTGAAGGAAAGGTAGACGAAGTTGTAATTAGATAACAATATATAGTATGATTTTTCAATTATTTTAAGTTTTTTATCAATATATTGTGTTTTTGGTGTTGACAATGGTAAAGGAGTAGTATATAATTCATTTTACAAAAAGAATTTGGTGTGGGAGGAATTTTGCGATGTATCAAGTAGTAAAGAGAGACGGCGCACTTGTTGATTTTAATATATCTAAAATAAGTGCCGCTATAGAAAAAGCCTTTGAGGCATTAAATAAAAATTATAACCATGATATTATTGACCTTTTGGCATTAAAGGTCACAGCAGACTATGAGTCAAAAGTTAAAGATAATAAAGTATGTGTTGAGGATATTCAGGATAGTGTTGAGTCTGTTCTTGTACAGGCAGGCTATGCTGATGTTGCTAAATGTTATATATTATATAGAAAGAATAGGGAAAAAATCCGTAATATGAAATCAACAATTCTTGATTACAAAGAAATTGTTGATAGTTATGTTAAGGTGACAGACTGGCGCGTTAAAGAAAACTCTACAGTCACATACTCTGTAGGCGGCTTAATTTTAAGCAACTCTGGCGCTATTACTGCTAACTACTGGCTTTCTGAAATATATGATGAAGAAGTTGCAAATGCGCACAGAAGTGCAGATATGCACATACATGACCTTTCAATGCTAACGGGCTATTGTGCAGGCTGGTCTTTAAGGCAGCTTATACAGGAGGGCCTTGGCGGCATTCCTGGGAAAATAACCTCTTCACCTGCTAGTCACCTTGCAACTCTTTGCAACCAAATGGTAAACTTTCTTGGAATAATGCAAAACGAATGGGCGGGCGCGCAGGCATTCTCCTCGTTTGACACATATTTAGCGCCGTTTGTAAAAGTAGATAACTTAGATTACAGAGCCGTTAAAAAGTGCATTGAATCCTTTATTTTTGGCGTAAACACTCCATCTCGCTGGGGTACACAGGCACCTTTCTCTAATATCACACTTGACTGGACCGTTCCCGCAGACCTTGCAGAGCAAAACTGCATTGTTGGCGGCAAAGAGATGGATTTTAAGTATAAAGACTGTAAAGCCGAAATGGACATGATTAATAAAGCATTTATTGAAATTATGATAGGCGGAGACGCTAACGGCAGGGGCTTTCAGTACCCTATCCCCACCTACTCAATCACACGTGACTTTGATTGGTCTGAAACAGAGAATAACAAGCTTTTATTTGAAATGACCTCAAAATACGGCACTCCTTATTTCTCAAACTATATTAACAGCGATATGGAACCTAGTGATGTTAGAAGTATGTGCTGTAGGCTTCGCCTTGATTTAAGAGAGCTTCGTAAAAAGTCTGGCGGCTTTTTCGGCAGCGGTGAAAGTACTGGTTCTATAGGTGTTGTCACCTTAAATATTCCAAAAATTGCATATCTTGCAGAAGATGAGGAAGACTTTTATCGCAGACTTAATAAACTTATGGATATTGCAGCCCGCTCTCTTAACACAAAAAGAACTATTATAACAAAGCTGCTACAAGAGGGGCTTTACCCGTATACGAAAAGGTATCTTGGCTCTTTTGAAAATCACTTTTCTACAATTGGGCTAATTGGCATAAACGAGGCAGCACTCAATGCTAAATGGTTAGGCGCTAATTTAACTAATGAAAAATCCCAAATATTCGCTAAAGAAGTGCTAAACCACATGCGTGAGCGCCTTTCCGATTATCAAGAGCAGTATAATGACCTTTACAACCTTGAGGCAACACCTGCAGAGTCTACCTCTTACAGGCTTGCAAAACATGACGTGCAGAAGTTCCCTGACATTATCACGGCAAATGAAGAAAACGGCGTGCCTTACTACACGAACAGTTCTCACTTGCCCGTTGGCTATACTGATGATATTTTTACAGCTCTTGATATTCAAGACGAGCTTCAAACTCTTTATACTTCCGGCACCGTTTTCCATACATTTTTAGGCGAAAAACTGCCAAACTGGAAAGCTGCCGCAAGGCTTGTGAAGTCTATAGCAGAAAATTATAAAATCCCCTACTACACTATCTCCCCCACATATTCTGTATGCCAAACCCACGGCTATACAGCGGGTGAAGTTTATAATTGCCCTGATTGCGGCAATAAAAACGAGGTTTACAGCCGTATAACAGGCTATTACCGCCCCGTACAAAATTGGAATGCTGGCAAAACACAAGAGTTTAAGGAAAGAAAGCTTTATGATGTTGCCGCAGTAGCACTAAAAAAAGAGCAGGACAGTGAAAAGAAGCAAGGCAAAGCACCGTCTAAACAAGTTCTTCTTTTCGTTACAAAAACTTGCCCAAACTGTAAAACAGTAAAATCTATTCTTGACAATCAAAACGTTTCATATGATATTATTGATGCTAACGAAAATCCCGAATTAGCAAAACAGTTTAATATAAGGCTAGCTCCCACACTCATTGTAATTGACGGTGACAAAGCTGAAAGCTTTATAAATACCGCAAAAATAAAAGAATATGCTGAAAGTCAGGTGTAACAAATGTTATATGATATAATTGTAATTGGCGGAGGCTGCGCTGGTCTTACAGCCGCAATTTATGCCGCACGTGCAGGAAAGCAGGTTTTAGTTTTTGAGTCAGATGCCGTTGGCGGTCAAATCAGCGCCTCCCCTAACGTAGAAAACTTCCCAGCTATTAAACAAATAAGCGGAGCAGAGTTTTCAGATAACCTGCTTTCGCAGGCAACATCTCTTGGCGCAGAACTCATAGCCGAAAAGGTTGCAAGCATTAAAAACGGTGAAACTAAAACTGTTATTACGAGCGGCGGCGAGTATGAATGCAAAAGGCTAATTATCGCCACAGGCGTAAAGCACAGAAAGCTTGGAATTGCAAATGAGGAAGAGTTTGAAGGTAAAGGCATTTCCTACTGCGCGGTGTGTGACGGCATGTTTTTTAGAGATGCCGCAGTTGCAGTTGTAGGCGGCGGTGACTCTGCCGTTATAACATCTCTTTATCTTTCAAATATTTGCAAAAAAGTTTATCACATACACAGAAGAGATGAGTTTAGAGCCGAAAACTATAGGGTTAACCAGCTTAAAAGCAAGGATAATGTTGAGCTTGTTCTCTCCTCAAACATTAGCTCTTTTGAGGGAGATGACTTTTTACAGGCAGTAATTACTGAAGATGTAAACACAAAAGAGCAAACAAAACTCGAAATAGATGGTCTTTTTATTTCAATCGGGCATTCTCCTGATAATGAAATATTTAGAGATATTGTAGACCTTGACAGTGACGGTTATATCGTAGCTGGAGAGGACTGCAAAACAAGTGCTGACGGTATTTATGTTGCTGGCGATTGTAGAACAAAATCTTTAAGACAATTAACTACAGCCGCAGCAGACGGCTCTGTAGCCGCAGTATCTGCTTCTGCTGAAATTTAACACTTTTTGCTGCCTGTGGGTTGTAAATTAAAATCTTTAAGGCAGCTATTAGCAGCCGCAGACGGCTTTTGTCCCCTGCGGTGTTTGCTTTTAAATGAGCTTATTATTGACTATGTTAAAATAATATAAAAGTCAAATTAATTATGGAGGGATAACTTTGGCAATATATAAACCTTTTAAAGCACTGCGCCCTACCCCAGAAAAGGCTGCTAAGGTAGCCGCTTTGCCTTATGATGTAATGAGCAGCAGTGAAGCTAGGGAAATGGTTAAAGGCAACTCTTACTCCTTTCTTCATGTAGATAAAGCGGAAATAGATTTGCCTTTAGACACTTACATATATGACACGTCAGTTTATGAAAAAGCGAGAGAAAATCTTTTATCACTTTCAGAAAAAGGCGTTCTTCTAGAAGACACAGAACCTATGTTTTACATATATAGGCAGGTTATGGACGGTAGAAGTCAAACAGGGCTTGTAGGCTGTGCTGCTGCCGATGATTATATTGACGGCACTATAAAAAAACATGAGTTTACAAGAGCAGATAAAGAGGCAGACCGTATTCGCCATGTAGATATTTGTGACGCTAATACAGGACCTATTTTTCTTTGCTACCGCAAAAGAAGTGAAAT
>DASRNG010000187.1:0-12885 GCA_035647555.1 Oscillospiraceae bacterium
AGGAGGTATAACATTTAGTGTATCATAAATTTCCGCCCCAAAAGCAAAAGCTATATTGGTGCGGGTTTGAAGTAGTTCTGCAACTCTTTTTGCCTCTTCTTGTTTTATGTAGCGCTCTTCACTTTTGTTGAAAGATTTGTATGTAATGGTAAACAAGTTAAAAAGTGCAGCCGCACCGAGCCCTAAAAGTGCAAGTACAATCATAAGCTCTACCAATGTAAAGCCCTTTTTTGATTTAAGCCACATAAACATAATTACCACCTACAATTCTTTTAGGTTCTTTTAGGTTTCTTAATTTTCCTCTGTGTTCCCTGTTGTTGCAAAACTATAAAGGGGTTTTAAGGGAGTGTTTCCACCGCTTGCATTTTTAGCTGTTGTAACAGCAGTCCAACCTACGCTGCTATCTGTTGGCTCCGCTGAATATAAAATCACGCCGGCACTTCCCGAAGTTGTAGTACCTATAGCATATAATACACCGTTATGCTCGGCAATATCGTGCAAAGTGTAGCTATGTGTAATGTTAACTTTGATTTCAGGCGGGTTAAGTGCGCTTTCAGGGTCTTCTGGGTCAACAAGTGTTTGCTCTATAATAATCATTTTTGTCTTTGTCTGGTCTGTTGCTAATTTACCTATAATTATTAAGCGGTTGCCCGTAAGGTAAATTTTCGTAATAGAGGACATACCCGTTCCCGCAGAATCAAGCAGTGTGCTGCCAACCGTATAGCTTGCAAGTTTTACATCTGCATCTGATTCCTGAAGCTGTGGTATGCACCATATGTTGCCCTTACTATCGCCTATATAAGCTTTATAATAAGTTGATACATTATCGCCAACGGCAACCGTTGTAGTTCCCACTGCTGCACAAGTAAACCTTGAATCAAAAAGTCTTTCATCTGTGGAAGGAGCGGTATAAATGTTTCTGAACGAGCTACTTCCTGCAAAGTGAACAGCTATTGTTCCAACATTTACAATTGGCTGGTCTGTAGCTGCGCCCGTCTTAAAGCCAAGTGTTGTATAAGTTGCCGCACAATTCGTCTTTTGGAGTACATATGCTGTAGGGGCAGCTCCGGACTGCTTAAGGTTTGCTGCCTCAAGAAAATAGCCTCTGCAGTACAAAGGATTTGCTGCCGTTCCTATATTTATATCCTCATTCGTGTCCTTAAAAGCAATTTGAGCATTCTGAGGGTTTTCTGGATGGGCTGACCTCGGGCTATACTGTGTATTAAAAAAGAAGTTGTTATTTATGTAAATTGGACGGTCTCCAATCTGTGGGCTATCAAGTGCGTGCTGTGTGCAGCCGCCCTCTGTCTCAAATTTTCCAAACTCTACACTTCCTACCGTTTTATAGCCAACGGCAATAGTTATATCATCATCTTGTGCATAGGAAAGGTAGTTTGTAAAGTCGTCTGGAAGCTTTAGGGAGCTATCTTCCACATTATTATGCGAAAACTTATGCCTATTTTCAAGAGGCGGGGCAGTACTAAATAAAAGAGAGCGGTTAGAGCTGTATCCAAGTGTAAAAGCCGTGTTAGTATCTTCACCTGTTAAAGTACCTACAGGCAGCGAGCTTTCGTTTGCCCAGTGAGTGTCTGTTGCGGGCAGCTTTGCAATTTCATAACTGCTTTCATCTACTCCTCTAATAACAAATGGCCGTATATAGCCTTGTTCTGAAGAGTTATTTCCGTTTTCATCTTTATGAACGCTTGTAAGAACAGTTGCGTTTATGTATGCCGAGGCTTGTGTATAGCCTATATAGTTAAAACCCTTTTCTTCACCGTCATCTTTTGTACCGTCATCAATAATACACATATCTGTAAGCTCAAGATTTGTCATTCCCTTTATCGTCTCGGCATTTGGATTTTTAATGTTATTGTCAAGCACTGCACTTTTATAACTGTTTGTATTAGTTAAAGTAGAGAAAGCCGCGGCTAAGCTGCCTGCATTTGTGTTTGTATAACCTTTAAGTCTCACATACGGAATATTTATATCTTTAGCAGTAGTGTCTGTTTTGCCGATAAAGCTTTTTGTGTCAGAACTGAGCACCCTAACACCGTCACTAAATGTATTTATAATGTATCTCAGAAGCTGCTTTTGGTCATTTGAAAAAGTACTGTTTTCAATGTCCGGAACTACACCGTTTGGCTTGCCATGAAACTTTACCTCATGAGGAGCGGGGTATATGGGAGATTGACTAAATAAAGCACCTTTATCACACTCACTACACCCGTGATTGGAGTATGCATTGGAGCCAAAACTGGAAGCATGGTAATTTTCTAATTGACCATTAGCATCATTAAGCCACTGCCATCTATAGAAAATTCCAGACCTATGCACACGCCAAGAACCGGGGTTATTATTGGTCATAAGAAAAATTCTATTTATCTGTGATGCACTATTTTTTGCAGTTGCTCTGCCGCCTTTGTTTGAGTTTCCTCCATCTGTGTCTCTATTACCTGCCGTTGTGGTTGCAAAAAATACAACAGGCTGTACATCTCCCATCTGTTCATGATATTTATTTCCGTTTATATAGTTTGCATATATATATTGACCATACTGTGTTCCTGAAGTTCCATAGGGCGAACGACTATCGTTATCCTCCCAATTTACCTTCATATCACGCTTTAATGTTTTCGGCACACTTGGCAAACTGCTATCGAAGTTTTCATCAGATGCCGTGTAAAAATACATTCCATCTCTACCACTTTTAGCTAAGAAGGCTTTTGCCTCTGCATTTGTTGATATATTATTAGAAATTTGGATACAGTTTTTTACACTTATACCACTGTTAAGGTATAGCCCGTTATAGTTTATAAGAGAGGCGGCAACAGTGCCACGATTTGTAGCAGGGTTTGCGCTAACATCTGAAACCGTTTTGTTTGATGAATTAAAATCTGCGCCGTATGTATAAACCTCGGTATTGTCTCCTGACCAACTGTATTTGTTGTGACCGTCTTCTTTGTCAAGCCAAATACGCCTTATAGAGCCACCATTTCCACACATAGCATAATAACCTATAGCGCCCGTTTTGTCAGCGCCTGTAGTTACCCATGTAACTTTGTTAAACTTTGTTCCGCTTGAGATTCCGCCACCTGTCATGCTTCTAGCTTCAAGTGAAATTTGGTTATTATCGTCAAGCCCTGCAGTTGTATAATAAGCAGTATTTCCATCTGCTGCACCAACAAACATCATATTTGCTGGCTTTATGTCTATATGCTTTTCTGCAGCCCTAACTTTTCCGCTCGCATCATGAAAACGAACGATAATTCTAAGCGGAGAATAAGTAATATCTATGTTTTTTATCGTGAGTACGGCACTTTTAGTTAAGTCATCATAATCAATAGAATATTTAGAACCATCTAAATTTGCCTCGTCTTTTGTCGGCGTTTCTATTATATAAGACACTTGCCCCCTACCTGGAGAATGGCTTTTTATGAAACTCTCATTGGTAAGGTCTTCAAAATCTATAAACTGCATAGATATACTATGAGTCGAGGTGTTATCTATTAAGATATCGTCCCCTAAGAACGCTACATTTGATTTTGGTACACCATACAGCGTTTCAAGTCCATCTACTGCACCTGTAATACGGCGCATAACCATATTTATATGCTCGCTAAGCCCTTGAAGTCCAAATTGTGCTTTAACCTTTGGGTCATTACTTCTTATTGCAAGAGACTCTTCAATATAAGACTTAATCTCGTATGTTTCAACATTTATTTCTCCTGCTGTATAAAGTTTTTCATATGAATACATAAGTATGGGAGTAAACACTACAACAACTAACGCAAGTATAGATAGTGCTACGAGCACTTCAACATATGTCATTCCTTTTTTAGAATTAATATGCTTATTCCTGTTTTTCATGAATCTCACTCCCTTTTGTTTTTTGCCAAGTGCTGTGCTAAACTTTAACTATCCCATAAAACATACAGCATGGATGATAAGTCTGGTGGGGCTACAACATCTTCATATATGTTGCCTATATAGTGCATATCGTCGGCTTTGTAAATGGTGTTGTCTTCATTATAAGTAATTCCAAAGGCTTCATAAAGAGCGTCTACAAACCAATTATTTATAATGGTTAATATAGTGCTGCTATACTCTTTATGTAAATCTATCATTGGAAGGTAATAGGTTTCTGCCCACCATGTCATTACATTCATTCCTACTATTTGCTTCTTATCTTTTACAGTTGCCTCTATTTCTGCATTAAACAAATATACGTCGCCAGCGTTAAAAAGCTTTGTAACGTGGTAACCCTCAAGCCTTATCCCCCACAAGTTTTTATAACCTATGCAAGAAGAGGTTGCAAAGTCATATTTAACCTCGGTATCAGACACTTTGTTATATCGTGATTTTCTTGATTCAATTCCTGTTTGGCCTTGATAGATTAGTTTGTTCCAATTTCCGTATGTTTCATCTTGGAAAAGCCCGTCATAACGGCCGCTATTTTTCCCGTATGGAATATATACAAGGTAAACATCCTCAAGAAAAGTAACTCTGCCTGCTTTAACAAATTCCTGACGAGAAATATTATAGTAGGAAAACGGCGTGCTTTCCGTTGCTGTTAAGATAACAGAGCCAAACCTTTTCCCTCTTTCTTTTGAGAAAAGGTCGTTATTTGCCCAAGTAAACATTGCAGAGTTTATAATGCTTTTTTTGAAAATAATGTCATTCGCTTGAAAAAGCATCATTTTATAAACACTGCCTTGTAGCGGCTCTAAAGAGCTGGTACGAATAGGGTTAACAGATACGTTAATAGGTATATTAACTTGGATTGCGTTTGTAGCTGCAAACGCTACAAATGAATGGTCTCTATTATCTTCAAGCGTTACGCACTGTATAAAGTCAAGGTTGCCGTATTGTTCTTCTCTATAATAGTTCATATTTGGCTTGCAGCCAAGATAAATAGGCATGGTATTTACCATTTCATCATACCGGTGCTGTGATATTTTCATACCTGCAAGGGTGTTTAGCTGCTCTCTCGTTGGGTATTTTGCATTTGTATCTATTACTATATTGCCATATGCACTGTAAATCAGCGCCTCAACAGTTTTGTTTATGCCGCCAGAGGCTGTGCCATCCCTATATGTTACCTTTTGCTTGCTTGACGCATTATCAGGGTTCACAGCTATTAACTCAAGGCCTATATCTTTTACGCTTAGCACGCCATTTTCGTGGCTTACAGCGTCTACCTCTGGATTTGTCCAGCCATTGTCTGCTGTGTTAATAGTATCTAATGCAGATGCTTTTTTTACTGACTTAATACCGTTTACTTCACTTATGCCAACAAAGTCAAACTGTGCATACCTTTCTTTAACATAAGAATACTCGGCTTTTTCCGGAGGCGCAGCTATTGGATTGTTTACATTTCCAGAGCAAGCCGCCTGAAAGTCTGCTGCATATGAAGCATCGCAGCATATATCATGCGATTCACCATTTTCATCTATCTTAAATACATGTGTTTCGTCTTTACGAGTTATTTTAACATCAACTTTGCCTACATATTTATATTTGCTGTTATTTTTATAAGAGTCATAATCAGTTGTGTATATATGTTTACCGTCTTCCTCAATGTCTGAGCCGCTCTCATCTATGGTGTTTACAGCTGTGGTGTCAAGAAAAAGATATATCGTTTCAGAATTAAGCTCTCCACCATTCAAAAGATTTTTATAAGCCGTGGCAAAAGCTGTGGCAGTTTCATCAACTTCATCATCTTCATCGTCATCTAAGCTCATATCACCATAAGTGTTTTTAAAAGATGCTACGGCCATTTCTACACCTGTCCTTGCAAGGTAAATCGCCTTTTGTCTGCTAGTTCCTTGCATTGCGGAAACAGTTGCCGTATCAGCATATGTGAGCATAGCGGGTACTAAAAATGTTAAAATCATAAGTAGTGCTATTACAGCTACTAGTGCAAGTCCATTCCTCTTTGATAATATATTCATGCCGTCTCTCCTTTCCAAAACGTTTTAGGTATTAATATGTATAGTGGGCAAATACGCCGCCTTGCTTTGAATAATGAAAAAGCAAATATGCGGCGTTAGTTTTCTGTTTTACATTGTTCATTATTCAGTTAACAGAGTTTATACGATTACTCTTAGTATTTCTTCTATTGAGGTTGAGCCTTCAATAGCCTTATTTATGCCTTCTTGGCGCAGTGTCATCATTCCCTCATTTATTGCAAGCTCTTTAATTTCTGCAACGCTTGCTCTTTTTAGTATAAGCTCTTTCATATTATCTGTTACTCTTAAAAACTCAAATACGCCCATTCTCCCTCTGTATCCTGTATTATTGCATGTGATACAGCCCTTAGAGCGGTAAAAAGTAATTTCATCACCTGGTTTATACCTTTCTTTAGGAAAGTCTGGTATAGACTTTACAGTGTCCTCAAGTGACATTGTATACTCTTGTTTACAGCGTGTGCAAAGCACTCGAACGAGACGCTGGGCAAGCACGCCAACAACAGAGGAAGCTGTAAGAAATGGCTCTACCCCCATTTCATCAAGACGTGTAATAGCTCCCGATGAGTCATTTGTATGGAGAGTTGAAAATACCATATGCCCTGTAAGAGCGGACTCAACTGCTATTTTTGCCGTCTCTCCGTCACGAATTTCACCAACCATAACAATATCAGGGTCAGCACGAAGCACTGACCGAAGCGCCGCAGCAAATGTCATTCCTGCACGTGGGTTCATTTGTACCTGACAAATACCTTCCATACGGCGCTCAACAGGGTCTTCAAGTGATATAACGTGTTTCGTTATATCGCTAACCTCTGCAAGGGTTGCGTAAAGTGTTGTAGATTTACCAGAACCCGTAGGACCGGTAACAAGCACAAAGCCATACGGCATATTTATAGCCTGCTCAAAATACTCTAATTGTGTTTTTGAAAATTTTATATCTTTCAGTTGAATGGATTTAGAACTTCTTTCAAGCAAACGCATTACACATTTTTCGCCGTAAACAGAGGGTAGTAGTGCAATTCGTATATCGTATGTAATCCCTTCAATTCTTACTGTGGCACGGCCATCCTGTGGTATTCTGCGCTCCGCTATATCCATTCCACCTATAACTTTTACACGGGAAATAACAGAAGCGTGCATCTTAATAGGATTTTGAAATATTTCATGCAAAACACCATCTATTCTAAATCTAACACGCATCGCTTTTTCAAGCGCCTCTATATGTATATCACTGGCGCCTGCCTTAACGGCATTGTTTATTATTTGGTTGACTATCTGAACGGCAGGTTTGTCATCAACTGCGCTATCTTCAAGCTCGTACCCAACCTCTTCCTCTTCCTCTTCTTCCTTAAAGGCACTTACGTTGGATGCAGCGTTTACATAGTTATCTATAGCGGCACTCAGCTCTGCATCTGTAGCAACAACAGGGACAATCTCAAGCCCCCCTGTCATAAGAGAAAGGTTATCTCTTGTTACAACATCATTCGGGTTTTTCATGGCAACATAAAGTATTCTATCGTCCTGATAAAGGGGTAAAATACCGTTTTTAACTGCAAGCTCTGTAGAGACAAGATTTGCAGCCGCAACGCTTACACCAAGGTCATCAATAGATATAAATTTACAGCCGGTTTTTGCAGCCAATGCTTTTGCTATATCGTCTTCTGTGCAATAACCTAAACGAACTAATATATTGCCTAAAAGGTCTTTCTCTTTTTGCTGAATAGCAAGAGCTTCAAAAAGCTGATCCTCTGTAATCTTTCCGGTTTTTATAAGGAAATACCCCATACTCCCCGGGATAACCACATTGTTGTCCATTTTTTTACCTCTGCTTGTTGCTGTTAAGTTCTACTGTCGTCTTATGATGATAATGCCACAATAATAACATCTGCCTGTCTTATAGACTTTTCTGATATATCTCCAATATTGACTTTTTCTATTCTGTGAATGGCTTTTTCTTTTGTGAAATGGTCAATAAAAGCAATGATATTGTTATAAGTACCAGAAACTGAAAGAGTTATAGTCATCTCTGTAGTATATGTTTGTGATACTACAGGTGTTTCCATAGATACAACTTCAACATTATATTCTTCACAAATATTATATATGTTTTGCATTACTATGTATTCATCTTCAGTTTCAGGGAGCATTTCATCTAATAATGCTTTTTCCGCCACTAATGTATTATACTGCGCACGAACCTTTTGAAGTGATACTATTCTTTCACAATTCTTCTTATACTCCTCACGGGCAGCTTCAATATCCTTTTTTATTTCAAAGATATCTGAAATATAGAATATAGAAAGAACGAGTACGGCCACAATAAACAGACCAATAATTGATGTTATAAGGGCTGGAGAGTCTTTTATGTCTGAAAACTTAATATCAGATAATTTAATTTCTTTCTTCATATTAGCTTACCCCCGCATTCCCATCTTCTGTTGTTGAGGCGGCGGCTTTAGATGCACTTTCTGTTTCGTAAGGAGTCCCAGACCCCTCACATGTAATTGAAATTGTAAAACTGCAAATTCTATCCTCTGTGCCAGACTTTTCATCCGTATATACAAAAGAGTCTAGCACTGCTCCAGCAACGCCTTCAATATTCTTGATTTTTTCTATATATAAAAGAACTGTTTTATACTCTAAACAGTTGCCCTCAACAACGCTTATTTTATTGTAATGCCAATTGTCTGTAGAGATTTTTGAAAGCCACAATCCTGGTTGTTCAATATTGCTTAAACTCACAACAAAGCTGTGTGCGTAAGGCTTTTTGGGTGATACAGCCTCTATTAGCTCCTTTTGAGCTTTAATTCCATTATAAAGGTCTTGATAGCTCTCAAGCACAGGGAACATTGCCTTTGCCTCGGCATTTTTTCTTTGAATACTGTCGTACTTGCTGGACACATAAAACTTTGTGCTAATTACAGCGACAAAAAATACAAACAGCATTACAAGAACAACAAGTGACATTTTTTTCACTTGTTCTTTTCTTTTTGACCCTATTACCTTTTTACGGTAACTTTCAGGTAACAGACTTACCTTTAACACTACCCTATCCCTCCAATGCTTCTAAAGCTAAGCTTATGCATCCCGTATATTCCGCAGGTGAAAACTCAGAATTTTCATATTCACCAGAAAAGAGCGGTACTTCAAGAGGCACAAAAGCCATCTCCTTTAGTTTTTGAGCAACAATATTTTCGCCCTCCATAAGAGCTGAAAAATAAACTGTTTCAATAGGTGCAAAGCCTTGCATTTGATAATAGCTAATTGATGATGAAAGCTCGTTGCTAAGCATAGTTGCGATTGCCGAATAATCTTCATCTGAACTTTCCTCTGGTTTGCAAAACGCACTTTTTACGGTGTAAGCTATTCTTTCAGGAACATTTAATGAGCGAACCATTTTTATTTCATTGTTATCAAGTGCCACAAAATTTATAACATCATCACTAAGTTTTAGTACACCAATCGTTTTAAATTCACTATATTTTAGCGCCGCTCTACACCATGCTAAAACGGAACTATCAATGTCATACACCTTGAGTTTAGAAGCACTAAACAACGTTATAAGGCTTTCAAGCATAGTGCGCCTTGCTGCTACTAATAGCACATTTAGCACAGCTTGGTCATCATCATCTTTACCTGTTCCTGATACGACATAATCAATTTCCATTTCCGATACAGGAATAGGAATAAAGTCCTGCGCTTGTAGTAGCACCATTTTACGAAGTTTATCATCTGAAACTTTTGGAAATGATGCGTACCTCATAATCACATTTTCGTTATTTACTCCTACAACAATATCTTGTGATTTAAAGTCTCCCTTGTTCATCATTTCAGCAAGAATAGTTTGAAATTTATCAGCGTCTCTTACAAAACCCTCTTCAATAACACCCGTTTCAATCGGAATCTTTGCAAATGCTGAAACAACGGTCCTATCTCCGTTTTTTGTAAGCTCTACAGCTCTTATTGCGCCAGCATCCATTTCTATTCCTATAGCTGATTTTAGTTTTGACATTATTATATCTCCTTTTCAGACAAGGATTTTATATTTACCCACCCGTTGTTGTTGTAGCTTGGAATACTGGCATGTAAAGCGAAATTAGCATTGTTCCTACGACTACGCCAATCATTATAAGCGAAATTGGCTCAAGTGCCGTACCAAGGTTTTTAGAAAGAGATTCAACATCTTCTTCAAAAAATTCTGCTACTTTATCAAGCATTGAGGGAAGTGTACCTGCCTCTTCACCTATTGCTATCATACTAATGAGCATAGGCGGAAACAAGCCAGAATCCTGTAAAGCTTCGTGTATAGAGCGTCCATTTTCAATCTCTGCTATAGCGTCAATCACTGCCTTTTCAATTAAATCACTACCAGAGGTAGGACCAGCGCTTTCTAATGCTTGAACGGCTGTTACACCACCATTTAATAAAGTGGCAAGAATACGGCAAAACCGTGCAAGAACCGTTTTAGAGATAAGCTCCCCCACAAGCGGCAGCTTCATCTTATTATTTTCCCATATTCTATGGGCAACGGGAGTTTTACGCCCAAATTTTACTCCAAAGAAAGCGGCAATAGCACCCACAATGTAGTAAATATATTTTGTACGAATACTACCAGAAAAAGCAAATACAGTAGTCGTTATTGGGTTAAGGTCTACCGTGTCAGGAATCATCCCCTCAAAAATAGGTACCATAACTACAAGCATTGCTATAAGAAGAACAATTGCAAATATACCAATCATTTTAGGGTATGTAGTTGCACTTTTAACAGCCTCTTTAAGCTGCCTATCCTTTTGAAGCTGCACAGCAAGCGCACTTAGCGTTTTTTCAAGCATACCGCCTGTTTCACCCGCAGCTATCATAGAACAGTAAAGGTCACTAAAAACATGGTCTTGCCGTGCAAAGGCATCTGAAAGGCTTGAGCCGCCTTCAACATCTTGAGCTATCTCAGTAACTGCCGTGGCAAGAGTTACGTTTGCAGTTTGAGCAGACAATGTTTGCAGTGCCTGTGTAACGGGAATACCAGCAGAAATCATAGCCGCAACCTGACGGCTGAATAAAGATAAGTCCGCAAGCGGCACTTTTCCTTTAGTCTTTTTTATCGCTTTAACCTTTTCCTCAGTTAAGTCCGTAACTGTAATATCTGCTTCACGCAGCTTTTCAAATGCTTCTTCCCTGCTTGCCGCCGATATTTTACCAGTAAACGTCTCCCCTTGTCTGGTTATAGCTTCATACGAATATGATGGCAACTTCACAACCTCCCCTCATGTTAATAGCCCGATGTATACATAAGTCTTTGAACCTCTGTTCTGTCAACACAATACTCTATAACTGATTCCTTTGATACTTTTTGTTCTCTTAGCAGCTTTAATAGGGCTTGGTCCATTGTTTGCATTCCAATGTTACTTGCGGTTTGCATTGCCCCGTAAAGCTGGTGGTCCTTATCTTCACGAATAATGTTTCGTATAGCTGGTGTATCTGTCATATACTCAACAGCAGCAACCCTGCCTCTATAGTTTATTGTAGGTAAAAGCTGCTGTGAAATAACAGCTTTAAGCGTGTTAGAAAGCTGTGTACGCACATTTCCTTTTTGAGCCTCTGGAAAAGAGTCTACTATTCGGGAAATTGTGAGAGGTGCCGTTTGTGTATGTAGTGTAGAAAACACAAGATGCCCCGTCTCTGCTGCTGTAAGTGCTATTGATATACTTTCAACATCACGCATTTCACCTATCATTATTACATCTGGGTCATGGCGAAGAACTTGCCTTAAAGCATTGCTAAAGCTGTGCGTGTCTGTGCCTATTTCCCTTTGTCTTATGCTTGACTTGTCATGTGAATGCAAAAACTCTATCGGGTCTTCAATAGTTACAATATTCTCAGAAAAGTTTTTGTTTATGTAATTTAGCATAGCCGCAAGGGTTGTAGATTTTCCTGAGCCTGTAGGGCCGGTAACGAGTACAAGCCCACGAGGCAAACTGCATATACGTTTAATATCAGGTGGTAAGCCTAAGTTTTCAAGCTCTGGAATACCAAACGGAATTGCCCTGAAAACTCCTGCTAATGTGCCCCTTTGCACAATAATGTTTCCTCTAAAACGTGCGCACCCTGGAACAGCATATGATAAGTCAAGCTCTAACTTTTCCTGAAGCTCGTCTTTTTGTGGCTGCGATAATATTTGAAAAAGTAGTTTTTCTACATCCTCAGGCTTCATCATTGGATAATCCTGTTTTGCAAGCTCACCGTTAATTCTTATACAAGGCACCATTCCTGCAACCAAGTGCAAATCAGAGCCTTTTTTTTCAACTGTAAGCCTTAAAAGTTCATCAAGCTCTGCAGGATAGTCAGATGGTTTATTCAAATAGAACAATTATTTTCAACCCCTATTTGGTACATGAAGTAAGGCTTATAGGCCAATTTCTGAAAACAGCGTTTGTATTCTTAAGATATTCTCAGGAGACTCGTATACATAAAGTATGTATTCTTCCCCCTCAGAGCTGTCAAGGTCCGTTGAAAAGTAGAAAGAATCACGGTCAAGACCTGAAATTTCGCAAATTAAATCAAGCTTATTGTTAATATTCTCAATTTCTGCTTCGCTTGTAACAGTTTTCAGTGTTTTATAAAGTTTTGTAGAAGTTGTGTCTAACTTTGTAATAACATCCACTATTGACTGCCTTTGGTCTTCAGGGCAGAATATTGTTACAGAATGGCTTATTTCAGGGAAGTTGCCATAATCAAAGTCAACATTACCATCAAATGTTATAAACCCAAGTTTATACTCAAGCTGTGATGCCGTAATATTTTTAAGCTCATACTTGAAGAACGTGTTAGCGGTTTTAAGGCTCTCAACATCAAAGCTTGAAATCATTGTTACTGCTTTGTTAACATCTTCTTCTTCGCCTAACAGCCATACTGTTTTAGCAAG